>NZ_JAGRQY010000047.1:0-44322 GCF_018223905.1 Klebsiella sp. 28 | reverse complement strand
ACCCAGGTTTGAGCGAAGAGCCGCGTCACCGATGTTCGACCATTTCCCCGTGGGGTTAGCAGCCGACCACACACCGCCATCGTTCTCAGGAGAATCTCCGGCAATGACGTGCTCAAGCTCACCAAGGTATTTGTACCAGGAGCCATTGTAGTAGACGATTTGCTGGCGATTATCTACAGCCAGACCAACAGCCCAGTTGCCAAGCTCCTGCCAGCCGATAGCTGCAACTGCCTGCTCGCCGCGACCAGTGATGTAGTCTATAAAGCGGCTGAAGATCATCTCCATGCCGTGCCAGGTTTTGCGCAGTACACCAAAGCGATCAGGTAATGATTCCGATTCCCGGCCATTGACTAACTTATCGAGGTTAGTTGCATTCTTAAGCAATACCTCTGGTGATGACGAGCCAAGTTTTTCGATGTTGGCCATACATTGTGCTCCAAAAATGAAAAAACCCGCCGAAGCGGGTGAATTGATTTTTTTGAAATTGCTAAGCTACGTCGCCAGGGTATGTAGCGTCGTCGTATGCGTAAAAGATTTCTTTATATTCCGGGGCTGTGACCTGGCAAGTACAGTCATCAGACGGGACAATTTCCTGAACGATACCGTGCCGCGCCCCCTTCTCACTGTCACAAAACAACAGGCGAGGTAATTCAACATCCGGATCATCCATTATCCAGTCTTCCGGGTGTAGGTCGTCGTTGAACGGTATAGTAAGGGTGAAGTCATCGACACGTGTCGGCGTTAGCAAACGAGTCGACGGCCGTCCCCCCTGAAACTGAATCCAGCAGCGAGGATTAGCATAGCTCCAGTCAAGAATCTCAGTGACTGTTAACGTGATAACTTCATCATCAAATGTCACGCGTTCAATCAGACAGCTGATTGTTTTACCCGTCGGAATATCATCAGAAAGAATGATGTGATCGCCAAACTGATAGCACCAGCCAAGAAGCTCAGTTGTGCATTCATAGGTCCTGCGCTGGTGCAGATATTTCATGAGCCTGCGCATACCTATCCGGTAAGCACGATCTGCAGTCATTACAATGCCCAGAGAGTACGACTCCACTTTGCGTGGCACAGGATTATCAGCAGTCCGACACTGAACGATTTCTTCTGCCCAGGTAACCGGATTGATATATGTGACGTCAACACCGTCATAGTCATCATCAGAAGGGGCCCTGAATGATGTCTGCATTTCCTCTACCGTATCCTGGGGAGTGATGATCCCGGTCCAGGTTTTGATACCTTCGCGCCCGGCAGATAAGAGCCCATCTGATAGCAAAAAATAGCTCATGCCTGCTTCGGTGATTTTGTCGAAAATATCTTTCGCTGAAGCACTGTCGCTGCTTGCCTCATAGTCAAAATATTCTCCCCTCGGCGTCCACCAGGCAGTTTCAAGAGCATTTATTGCAGAGGTGTCGAGCTGATTAGCATTAAATCCAAGACTATTTGCCACATGACGGAATGCGCCGCTTATAGTTCTGTTACCTCCCCCCTCATATTCACGGGTAGCGACCACGCTGACGCGCCTGTCAGACTGTGCCGCCAGCTTCCCTCCGGTTTCAACGGTAATTGCCCAGGTTGTTACACCTGAGTAGGATACCGGTCTTGCCAGAAGCCTCCCTCTCAAAGCCTGCCAGTACATATTGTCGCGCGCGTTATTACTGCCCTGCTCATTGCGTCGACGACAGCGAACTTCCACCAGCCCCGGAGAACTGAGGGTGATCCGCTCAGTGAAACCTAACCCGTTGATGTTTTTCAGCGCGTACTCGCCCTGGTGACTCACCCATCCCGATCCGGAACCGTAGACGCGATACTGAATCTCCCACTCAACATGGCGAATCCGTTTTTTGCCCTTACTGTCAAAGCCGCAAATACCGTTCGGGAAAGAGAAATTCACCTCGAACATATCGACGGTCTCATTTTCAGGGCAAACCAGGAACGGCCCCAGCCAGCTCAGCGTGTCGTTAAGACCAGTGGCCTCATAGTCGATCATCGTCCTGGCGGTGAATCCCGGCCATGACTCATCAATAGCACCGGAAACCAGGCGCTCCACTGTCGCCGTTGTGCCGTCGGACGAGACGATCTGGTATTCGTTGCCTCGGTGAGCAAGTGAAAGCCGTTGCACACCTTCAGGCATGCCCGAGAATGCGGTTCCCGTAGTGCTGTTATACGCAAGCGTCACGTTTGCCGTTACCGCCGGGCTGCCACCGGTTGATGCCGTGCCGGAGGTGTAAACCGGGGCATCACCGAAAACGGCTGCAGGCAGCGAGGAGGATGTGATTGCCCCACCAACGAACGGACTGGCCGCCTCGGTTATCAGTACTGTACCGCCGTTGTCCCGCGCGACCAGGCCGGAGCCAGTGAGCCCCTCGGTGATAGCCGCCAGCAGTCCCGACATCGAGATGTAGTTCGCTACCAGCGACACCGTATAGGTGGTGCCCTGCCATGTGATCATGAACGTACTGGAGCTGGTCGAAAAGTCGTAGGTGACGGGAGCCGCACTGGCCTGAATTTTTGCCGCGCTGCCACCCTCGCCAGGCACTGCTTCCTGACCCGGGGTATAGGACGCAATGACGAGGTCATAATCAACACTGTTGAAACTCAGCGTCACCGGCATACCCGCTACGGGAGCAAGTTCGGTAAGCAACGAGCTGGCAAAGACACTGTAACCAGAAGAAGTGGAGATCAGATAATTTGTCGGTGCCTTAATTTCTACTATGGTCCCAGTTACCCAGCTGTCCGGGAGAGAATTATCATCCTCGTCGTCATCGTCACCATCATCCGTGTCCAGCCCTGTGAACGTTACGGATGCACCAGAAACAGTCATGCTATCAGCAATAATATCGTCGGAATCAGGCGACGTCTGGGCCATATCCAGTCCTGTTCCGCTTGATGTTCCGCCGACTTCTGTCGAGTTGAACCAGTTTTCACTTCGCGGATCAGAAGATACGTCTTCTCCTGGCTGGTACACCTTATCGCTGAAACCATCACCCAGCGAGGCTGCCGGGGTTTCTCCAATCCGTTTATCTCCTCCCGTAAACGAAAATCTCCCCTGCCCGACACAAAGAAACATTTCGACCGTCATTCGCGTTGGATCATCGGGGTCAAAACGGGTAACCGGCTGCACCAGATAATCAGGATAGATGCGGCATCGACCAAACACCTCACGTATCGGGTCACCTAGTTTTGCCGTGTTAGCTTTTGCTGGATTAAGCTCAAGTGAGCGACCACTCCCCGATGAATAACCACCGAGATCGACTTTCGGCCCGAAGAACAACGAGTAGGCTGCGCTGGCAGCTGATATCGCAACAGAAACCCAGACAGCAATTTCCAGCCCCGTTCCGTAGGGAACAGGATAAATTCTGACATCACTGTCAGGGCTCAACTGGCAAAGCGGCCACTCATCGGGAGGAAGTGTGCGGCCATTTAATTCAACGGCAACTGGGTGCGATCTGTCCTGGCTGTACCCAGGAACATTTCTGACCATCCATTGATGCAGCGTAATATTGCCGTGCTCATGAGTTTCAAGCGGTTCTCCGGGGAGCCGGGAAGGGTAGATTCTTATCGTCATTGCCAGAACTCCACACGGTTAAACCGACGGACAAATCGCGGAAGAGGTAGAAAGGTGACATTGGTTCCCGGATTACATTCGGCAACCTGCAACTGGCCATCCAGCAAAACAACGATACCAACATGCGTCACGGTTGATCCTGAATAACAAGCAACCCCGGCCCCGATACAAGGCTCACAGCGTGTGAGGGATTTCATAAACTTCCTGGCCTCACGATCGAGCCCTCCCTCATCTTTCGTCACGCCGGAAAAATCCGGCCATAACGGGAGAAGGAGATCGCCGCGGATTTCATTGATAATGCCGAAACAGTCGAGCTCAGGATAAACGCGTCCGCCCTTCAGCCATTTGACCGAAAGGTATTTATCAGAATGGAACATGTGAATACCTCAGGAAGACATATAACGAAGACCGGGATGTTCAGCCAGGTTATAACGATTACGCGGCCAGGCCGTTTTAAGGATGTTCATATATCCGGCAGTTACCTGCACCGCAGTTGCCGTCCACGATCCGGATTTCACATCAAGGGTGTAAGGCGATGCCGCTGGTGCAGATAAATCAGAGGAGATATACCGCCGAAAAGTCAGTGTTGCCGATTTCATTTCGTCCAGAATTCTGTCAATCGCATCGGATACGACACCATCGATGTTACTGATGGAAAATTTCAGATCTTGCGTTCCGTCGGCATTCCTGGCAGGCAATGCTATATCGATAGCACACCCTTCAAACGTTACCTGCTGCCCGTCTTCTAACGAGACAGTAATATTGTCCCACCCGCGGGTAAGCCAGTAGTTCTGATCACCTGCCGTGATCTGCAGCGTGTCGTGAATGACTTCAGAGCCGCTGCTTGCATAAAGTTGCTCAAGAATTGTCATGCTCAGGCCACTCTCTGTTTAGCGCAATATCCAGTAACGACTGACCAGCCAGCCATTCCGGGTAATTCCCCCATCCTGTAGGCGGTAACGGACGCTCCCATAACTCCAGCGTTGCGCTGTACTGCCAGTATTTTGGCGCGACAAGTGTCGGACCTTCGTAAATATCAATGAACCTGGCTTTGTAGGGCTTTACCCCGATCGGAGTCTGGAGCCTCAGATAGAACCAGGACTGTCCGTCTTTCAGTGCGTCCCTGAAAAAGGCCTCAAACACCTGCGCCAGCGCATCAGTCTGAAAAATCCATTTAACCGAGGCATGGGTGGGTGTTGAGGTGTATCGCCGCCTTTGCCTTGCTCGACCGGACGTCATTTCCGTTCGCAGTAAAGGTGAGATGGGCTTAAAACCGTACCCGTCCATAAGAGGCATGGGCAGGTACTCATCCGGATAGATAATATCCGCCATTAACTTTCCCTCCGGGCAGTCTATCTTGGTTTTTTGGGCTGTAGATTAGAGTAGATGGCGCGTCCGAATTTCTTCTGGGGGTTATTTACTTCAGCAGTGAGTGTGTTGATGATGCGTCGTTCCAGTGCAGCATTCCTTCGATCTACTGCCAGCATTGTTGCGTCGTCAGGTTGCCCGCTAAACGTGCTACGGGCATCAACACTGACCGCGATTCTTGGTTGCGCCTCAATCTGCCTTGCAGCATCCTGGACTGCCGGTGACTCACGTCCAACCGCACGAACCCCCAGCGAACCATCAGCGCCACGGGTAAGCGGCATGATGGCTTCGGGCCCGGCCTCGCCGAATACACCTGCCCCTTTCGCAAACGCAAAATATTGGGGAGTGCTGTAAACACCATTGCTGTAGGCAGAAAGTGACGGAGAATCGTAAACGCCTCCGAGAGCGTTAAATGAAAAATTAGCTCCCGCGCTTTGAATAGCGGTACCACTACTTGCCGCACCGCTGGCACCGCCAAAAAGACTACCGAACAACCCACCCGCTCCGCCGCCAAATGACGCCATAATTGCTTTGGTGATTAACGCCTGTGTTGCCATCTGGATCAGCGTCTTAATCACCGTTTCGCCCAGGGAAGAGAAAATATTAGACATCCCATCTTTAAAAGAAGCAGCGCCTGTCAGGACGTTTGTCAGGTTGTTAGAGATAGAGTTTGTGGTGGCATCCAGAATCTCGCTGGTTGCAGTGGCAGCCATTGAACTCAGATCAGAAGCCTGATCGGCATAGTTCATCAGGGAATCGCTGATTCCCGCGCGCCAGTCTGACTGCTGTTCATCGGTTTTTTTGTAATACTCCTCCTGAATATCCAGGCGTTCGGCAAGCGCCGTTTTAAGCGCTTCCGTTTGCTTTTTATACAGGTCTTCGGAAATCTGCCCACGACTGAAATCACGCTGTAAATCACGCTGCTGCCTCAGAAAATCAGCGCGAATATCCGCCATTTCCTTCATTCGATCACGGGCTTTATCCCCTTGTCCCGCGCCGAGGAAATCGATATTCCCCCTTTCCCGGGCGGCAGCATTACTGTCGGCCAGACCTTCGCGGAATGTTTTTAACTGTTCAGCGATATTTTTCTGATCAATAAGCGCAGCATTGTGTAGCAATGTTTCCTTTTTGGATTTTTCAAGCGAAGATAATTCCCCCTGAGTAACCTGATATTTCATCTTTGCCAGTTCAGTGTTTTGGCTGGAAAGAGCAATTTGCTCCCGTTGCTGTTTAATCAACCGGGTATAGGTATCTTCGGTTTTCTCCGCCTCGGTTTTCCCATGCCTTCCTTTTGGCTTGGGTTTATTTTCCTGGTTGTTTCTCCATTCATTCAGGCCGTTATTAATCAACTCCTGCCGTCCGGTCTGAAACTGAGGATCGTTAGTTAACCCCAGGTCATCCGCAGCGTAACCCAGTCGTGCGCGTTCTTTGTCCTCTCCTTTGAGTTTTGAAAGCGCCAGGTCACGGCGGCTTTTTTCCAGTGCAGCCGTTTGCTGGGTTGTCAGGTCTACCTGTGGTAAGCGTAGTGGTGCGTTTACCAGCCCCTGCCGGGCCATGAGGAGATTATTTCCGAGACCCAGCAAACGGTTAAATTCAGTATGCTCACCGTTCATCATTAATAACGATTGATATGCTGAATTTTGTTCTGCGGCCTGCTGCCGGATTAATGCTATTCGCCTGTTCTCTATCCCTTCCAGTACCGACTGGATCGACTCAGACTTAGCCTGCATCTGAGTCAGCCTCTCCTGTTCAACGGCCAGAGCGGAAGTCGCTTCTTCCAGACTATGGGTGACCGTTTCAACCGAAGTAAGGTGGTTTATCATGAAACCGCCACTGGTTGTCGGCCCGGGGTTGGACAGAACATACTGATAGCCCGCGATCTCTTCCTTCAGGCTTTTTACTTTTGATGCCTGTGCATCAACAAGACGGTTTTGCTCCTCCAGCGCCTGACGGGTTTTGGTCTCATTATCAGAAACTTCGGGCAGGGACATTGATTTTGTTTTTTCACGGACTGCATCAATGGTGTTTGCATATTCCTGAGCGGATAATCTGGCCTGCTCCTGATTCTGGTACATCGTGTACCAGGCACCGGCACCAAGCAAAACCAGCCCTGGAATACCGCCAACGAGGCTTAATGCTCCACCCATGAGCCGGGAACCTACAGCAGTAACCGAGTTCAGCGCAGTCTGAGCGGATACTCTGGCCTGAATATTACGGTTAAGTGACTCCTGCGCCAGTGAGAGCCGTTTTTCTGCGGCGGCCTGCGCGTCTGTACCCCGCGCCGCTGCCAGTGCCTGCTGAGCACGATAAACTGCAGCACGCGCGCGAGCTGTCGAAACCTGCGTCCCTCTGACCTGGGCTTCAGCTAAAGCTACTTCACTTTTTGCAGCGTTAATAATCCCAGCCGTTGCAGAGCTGGCACCAAGAGCCATATTTCCCAAATATCGGGCTGCACCAACGGCAACAAGCGCTCCGGCAGCAGTGGCGACCTGATCAATATTGTTGGCTACGCCATCAAGTAATCCGGTTAGGGTATTTGTCGCGCCACTAGCTTCATTAGCTCCACCGACCCATTGCATAAAAGCGTTTTCAACTTTTGTTGCCGACGATGAAACAGTCTGCGGCAATTCACCATATTCATTCCGTAGCTTACCAAGCTGGCTGATGAGGGCTGGCACTACTTTATCAATGGTTAACTGCCCCTGATCCGCCATAGATTTAAGGTCTTTACGCGCAACCCCCATCCCTGCCGCAAGCGCCCGTATAACCCTGTCGCCGCTCTCGTTGACGGCATTGAATTCTTCACCTCTCAGCACGCCCTGCGCCAGAGCCTGGCTAAACTGAGTGATGACCGAACTGGACTCCTGAGCATTCGCGCCAGAAAGTTTTAAACCAGTAGAAATAGCCTCAGTAATATCCAGCACCTGGCTGGAGCTGTAACCATATTCCCGCATTGAGGCTGCTGAACGGGAAAATAAATTAGCGTTGTCAGAAAAAGATGTACCCGTTTTCTGACTGATATCCATCAGCTGTTTTTGAGAGCTGGTAAAATCATCAGTTGATTGAGATGCCTGTTTTAGGCGAGCGTTTACTGAATTCCATTCATCAGCCAGGGCTATTAAATGCCCCGTAGCAAAAGCACCAGCAAATGCCCCGGTTAACCCCAGTGCGGTAGCCTTTGCTGACTCCATCTGGTCAGTTAGCTCAGCAATAGAACGGCGAGTTTCCCGAGCTGAAGCCGCAGCCTGCCTGCCGCCATTCTGCATTGTCTTATAATAATCAGCCCCCATACGTGACGCGCGGGCTATCTCGGTCTGGAATGACTGAGAGTTAGCAGAAACTTTAATGATAAGTTCACGCAGGGTTGCCATTTCATTTCCTCAGAAACAAAAAGCCCCACATTGTGGGGCTTTTTTATGATTTCAATATTATTAAATTAAACCAGCTTTTTTCCTTGCTTCTTCCAGATAATCTTTTTCTGGTTCCTCTTTTTTATGAGCAAGTGCAATCAGAAGATCAATTTGAGCACTTTGCTTTTCAGAGATTTCTTTAAGCATAGCGATCTGATCATTAGCTCTTACGCTTCCTCTGTTCAGGAAATACCAGATAACAAGATCAATAAGGCGAGCAAAAACAAATAATAATATCCAGCCAGTAGTAGTCATTTAAAGCACTCCGTGTGTCAAAAAAAACAACATAACACCTGTTATGAGTGGCATCCACACGAATTATTACTGGCTATGCTGACGCAGCCAGCAGCGCCGCTTCCAGCCCTGTAAAGGGATCGCCGCCGTCGTTTACCTCAATCTCTTCTGTGCTCCACTGAAGCTGAGCATCCTCAATGGTGACTTTACCGCCCTGCGCTCCGTAAACCGCAGATACCAGCTGAGCATTGAGGATATCGCCGCGAATATCGCCGATTGGGCTGATACGGTCGTACTCAGCCCACATCCTGAATTCGCCAACCGTCATTGTTTGTCGCAGTTCGCCCAGCGTGCGGCCCATCCGGAGCGCCAGCGCCATCAGGAACTGCATGCCAGGCATTTTTACTTTGCTTTAGCATCATCCGCGTCACGAATGAGATCAAGTGCCTGCTTCAACAGCCGGGAATGCACAGGGCCATAGATCGCTTCAACCTGTTCGGTGTCATCGACAGTAAAGACGGGATGCAGGTCGGTATCCAGCAAAATATCGATGAAAAGCGTGACGTCGGCCCGCATCGTGCGGAAGGCTCGTTCTGAAGGGGTCAGTTCTGGTGCCTCCTGGGGCTCCTGCCCTTCCGGTAGTTTGGGTGGTTCCGGGCTGGCAATGCCCTGCCAGCGAATCCAGGCTTCTGCTGATGGCTCACGAATGATGACTTTGGCGTTATCCCACTCCGGAACGGAGACTTCTTTTTTACGAAAGCCCGCCATCGGTGCCAGTGCCAGTGCTTTAAGACTCGGTTTTGACATTAATTTTATCGCCGGTCTCCCGGCGCTCCGTTAATTGATGGTGACGGTGCAATCAGAAGAAGTGATCACAGTGCCATCGGCATCAGTAACCACGCAGGAATAAACCCCGGCATCACCGGATACAGCGCTGGCTTTCGTAAACGTTGCGCTGGTCTGGCCGCTGACCGTCGAGGTGCCCTTTTTCCAGGCGTAGGTATAAGGTGCCGTACCGCCCTGGACGACCACGCCCATGGTCAGGGCGCTTCCTGCCGCGACCGTTTGGGACGCCGGAAGGTCAGTAGCAAAGGACAGGACTCCTGGGGCGTTAATATTGGTGGGTTTACCTTTCAGACGCAGCGAGAACGTTGCAGCAACCACGCCATTGGTTTGAGAATCCCAGGTGTGCTGTCGTACCTCAGCGCGCATCAGGAATCCATTACCAGACGGGAAAATAACCTTAAACCCATAAACCCCGTCGTTATCATATGCGGCACGAAGTGCATCCTGCGCCGGGTTGCGGTAGAAGTTACCGGAAAGTGACATTTCAGACGGAGCAGGAAGGCCGTTGATATTTTCCGTTTCATCCGAACAGAGCGTTGTCACGTCAATATCGTTTTTCTGACCAGCGGTAAAGCTTGCCTGTTTGATAGTGCAACTCAGGTTTAACCAGGTTGCGGTATCCAGCTCTGCCTCGGTGACCGGCACAGAGGTAATCATTACTACCGTTTTTTGGGCACGTTCAAATAGTGCTGACATCGCAGCCTCCATAAATGAAAAAACCGCCAGTGGCGGTCGGATTGGATTGGTTTTTGTCAGGCAATGACCGTTATTTCGAGGGTTGCCCGATGAAGATGGGTTGTCGTGTCGTAGCCAGGAATTTTTGTCACCTCGACAGGTGAAAGTACCTGCAGGCGAGCCAGGGCGTCCAGGCGTAACGCTCTGGCTTCGTCATTCGTTTCAGCCCATACATCAACCTGAATGCGCAGTGTCGACTCTGCCTGGCCGCAGAAAACATCCCCGGCAACATCAGTCGGTATCGAGAAAATGACATAGGGAGTGGAAACTGCAGGAAGTCCGTCGCTGCCTAGCGGCACCACATACGGATAAACCCGCCCGTCTGCCAGCGTCGACAGCAGGTCATAGAGATCATCCTCTGTCATTTTGATAACACCTCATCGATAGCCTGATTCATCCGCTGCATCGCCACCTGCGTAGCTTCTTCCATGCGGGTATCAAAAGCTGGGCGAACAAACGGATGTGCAGGCGCTGTAGATGTTCCCAACTCCACGAAGCGCCAGTAAAACGCATTCCGCTTGTTGCTGGCCTTCATTGTATTGTCGCTATTCCCCGTTCGCGGGTTAACGCCACGAATATGCACCCCAGATGAAATTTCACCGCGACGGCGACTTTTCTGGGTGACGACAACAACGTTTTTCTTCAGTTTTCCGGATTTCTCAGGAGCGCGATCAATCACCTCCTCGCGGAGCAATTCGGCACCAGCACGGGTCGACTCCCGGAGAACTTTATTATTTTCGGCCTTGCTGAGCGTTTGCAGATCGCGGGCAATATCCTGCAACCCGGAAAAATCCAGATTCACATCAATCATTTTTCGGTCCCCTGTTTGCAGAGAATTTCCAGCCGGGTACCTTTGATATCCGGAACCGGAGGGCCGGTAACGTTAAGAACGGCACCTTTAAACGGGCCGGTGCGTACTTTCAGGCGGGAAGAAGCTGAGATATCTGTACGAAAACGCACCCAGACTCGAATGGTGGCATCGGCACGCTCAGCGCCAGCGGCTAAAAGTTCACGACCGCTTATACCCTTAACCTCGGCCCAGATGGTTTTCCCATCTTCCCATTTTTCAACCGGCTGACCTGAAGGCGTTCTGGAGGTTGTGAAGTTTTGAATGGTGACCCGGTGCCGTAATCGCCCTGCCTGCATAAGTCCCCCTACGTCCCAGGAATTTTTCGATGCTGTTCCAGAATTGATTTAACGCCAAACGGAATAGTATTAACGCTGTCGCTACTAACAGGCTCCCGGTTTTCATACCAGTGCGAAACCAACAGCATCAGGGCCAGTTTGATATCGTCCTCGATTACCAACCCGTCAGGGTCGTCGTCTGGAACAGCGTTATCATAAAGACGGCAATTTGTGATTTTTTCAGCGTGCTTCAAGGAGGCATTGAGGTAGAGAGTTAACATCACATCCTCTGTATCGTCATCGCTGTCGATACGGCACTGGTAACGAAGCTCATTTACAGAGGGCTTCATTTGCCTTCACCCCGCTTATTACCGACTTTAGGCTTAACAGTTGTTTCAGTTTCCGGTTGTTCAGTGCCGTCAAGAATCCCCATTTGAGCAGCAACCTCAAGAGCGCGCTCAGGAAGTGATCCAGACTCATATTCACCGGCGGGAATGTTTATGATCTGAATGCCATCAGGTGACCATTTCAGGTCTTTTTTCAGCAGCATAATGACCTCCATAAGAATGGGGCCGAAGCCCCATCAGATTATGCGCCAGCACCGATCTGCAGCAGTTTGATGGCCTGAGAATCGGCAAGCATTCCGCCGGTACGTTTGGTGGTGTAGAAACCAACGAATGGTTTGTTGGTGTACGGATCGCGGAGGATGCGGGTACCAATACGATCAACGATGGTATAGCCACGTTTAAAGTTACCGAACGCAATGGCTTTCGCATCTGCTGCGATATCCGGCATTTGCTCATTCTCAGCAACACCATAACCTGCCAGAGAAGAGGGTTGGCCCAGCTCAAGGCCCGGACGCCAGAGATAGTTACCCTCGGAGTCCTTCAGAATGCGAACGGCAAACAGGCTGTTGTTGTTCATCATGAATTTAGCACCGTTGCGATGAACCTTGCGCAGGGTGTAGACCAGTTTGATAATCGCATCGGCAGTCACACCCGCCGCCGCACCGGAAAGAATGTGCTGCAGCGTGCCAAAGGCACGGGTTTTATCGTCCTCCAGAGTGGAGGCGTAGGCCAGGAAGCCTTTCGGTTTTTTCGTACCGTTACCGCTGGTAAAAGCGATTTCTTCCTGTTCGGAGAACTCAACCGCCAGTTCGCTGTTGATCCAGTCCTCTACATTGAAGAAGGCATCATCCAGCATCGTTTGGGTTGCCTGAGGGTTTCCGTAGATTTCACCCATGAACGGTTCAATCTGACCGAGTTTAGACGCATCAGTAGCCGGACGGGGATCGGTTTCACCGACCCAGCCGGAAGCGGTGCCGCCAAGGTTAACCAGCTTTTTATAGTTGGCACCGCCAACAGTGATAGTTGTGGCCTCCTGGCGCATCACTACTTCATCTTTCAGAAGATTAAGAATGGTGCGGTCCAGCTCTTCTGGGACAGCATATCCGCCGTCTTCATCCACGCCAACCTGCAGGGCTTTACGCTCCAGATCACGCAATCCGTCATCCTTACCCTTGCGCATAAAGTCGATGAAAGCGGTTTTGTGCTCGGTTGCGGCCTTGCTTTGAGTGCCACCAGCTGGACGTTTAACCTGTTTAAGCTCATCCTCCAGCGCGGTTTTAAGCTGATCCAGCTCGGTCAGCTTGCCGTTAAGTGTTTCAACTTCTCCGGCCAGCTTGCCTTTTTCAGCTTCGATAGCTTCAATGCGCTTATCATTTTTCGCTTTAAAATCATCGAATTTTTGCTGCAAATCCTGCGCGACCTGCTCAACGTCTTTAATTTCGACTGCCATAATTCAACTCCTGATTAAAATTTGATGTTTTTCAGTGCATCCAGTGCGGCATCCACACCATCAGCGTCACGCTGAGAGAGGTTGCCATAGCCCCCGGCCATGAATGCTTTGGCCTGGGTGCGGGAGAGCCCAACATCGCGCAGGACCCGTTCAATACTTTTCTGGGATGGTGTTTCGCCACGGGCAAACGCGCTTTTAACATCGCTGACCCGCGCCTCGTCATTCGACGGAAACGTTACGGGACTGACCTCCCAAAGGTCGATTTCCTTTAGGAGAAACACGCCTTTCTCACGGTCGTATTCCCAGTCTTTGAGCATGTAACCAATAGAAAGGCCGGTTAAAGAACCGGCCTTCATGTGGGCATGCGCTCGCTTTGAAAGAGGATCATCATCAATGAGTAACCGGCCTTTGACATATAAGCCGACGTCATCCTCTTTCATTTCGGTATAAACACCGATAGGTTCATCCATCTGATGCTGCCAGAGCATAGCTGGCAGCGCGTTTTTCTCCCGCCATGACTGAAGCGATTTACTGAAAGCGCCGGGAACAACTACATCGTCGTAACTGTCCTTAACGCCAAACACAGAGCCATAGCCTTCAAATTCCCCGCTGTCGCTGACAGACTTTAGCTTCAGCGGAATATCCAGCCGCTGTTTAGTCATCGGCATCATGTTGTTCCTCGGTTGTTTTGCTCTTATTGCTGTCAGACGGTTTGGTCGTCATATTCATCGGCGTCAGATAAACGTCACCGCCAGAGCGTGGGTTCATATCCTCCAGTTCACGGCAGTCATTTGGTGAGTAAATGCCCCAGTTAATACCGGTTGAATACGATTCAAATCTTGATTTCATATCCCCACGCAGCAAAGCACCGGCATTAAACTTGGCATAATAGGTGCCCTGCTTCGATTCCTTCACCAGCCCCACGTTGATTCGCTGCTCAATACGGGTCATGTACGGAACGAGTGAATAGTTGATGAAGCCAATGCCAAGGTTTTCAATATTGTTGAAGGTGGCGCGGTCAGTGTTCTGCACCATATGCATCGGCACCCTGTACAGGCGGCAGACTTCCTCCAGCTGAAATTTTCTGGTCTCAAGAAACTGGCTGTCTTCGGCGTTGAGTCCCATCGACTTCCAGTCAAGACCCATTTCAAGAATCATCGGACGATGCGCATTGCTGAGCCCAAGGTGGCGATCTTCAAAATCTTTTCTCAGCCGTTCATAGGCTGCATCAGTCAGCGTTTGCTCAGTACGGAGAACGCCAGAAGTGACCGCGCCATTTGCGAACAATCGGGCGCCGTGTTCTTCTGTCGCCATACCCAAAGAAATGGCCTCCCTTGCGTATGCGATTGGGTTCAGGCCCACCAGCCCGTCAAAGGTCAACGTCCTGACGTGCCAGATATCATCCTGACCCAGCACATCCGTAGAACCATCAGGGAACGTGACCTGATATACCGGTTGCCACTGACTGTTAAGCTTAGGGTCAACGCAGCCCGGATCAATGGGTAAAAGCTCGACCACTTCACCCAGCGCTTTGACCTTGTAGGCATAAAAATTACCGCGCAGGCAAAGACACACAATGACCAGCTCCCAGAACTCCTGGGGGGTCATATAGTCATTTGGCTTCATGGTCAGTAATTTATGCAGCCTTTCAGAGGTCGCTTTTTGCTTGCTGTTACCAGTGATTTTGTACAGGTTGCAGGGAAGCATCCCCATAGACTCAGCCAGAACTCTTATGCAACCAAAGACTGCTGTAAGTCGCATCGCTTTCTGGCTGCTAACGCGCTTTCCAGTGTAGGTGTCGTAAGTCATCCCTACAGCTTCCGCCAGTTCCGCTGGCGTCGTGACCGATGCGGTGCTTTTCGTAAACATTCCGGGAAAAAACATTAGCCACCCTCCCCGGATTCAATTTTCCAGTTACCGGAAAGGGAGCGGGATACAAGCCATGACCAGAGCAGGCACAGAATACCGCCAGTAATGTAGCCAGCAGGGGGGTAAATAACCCAGGCACCGAATGAGAGCAGAATAGCCCCCAGCACACCAACAAGTGGCGCGAGTATCATCAGGATCATAATTGCCTCTTAAAGTGAGCGCACGCCATAGCTTTCGAGATGATTTGAAAGGGTTTCTTCCTTTTCAAATAACATTGCCCGTCCAATCGCCATAATCAGAGCAACAGCCCCATCTATTTTATTTTCGTTTTGCTCTTTAATTGGCCGAACAACATCATCATTTCCAGGCAGGTGCTTACCCACCACGTTTGAAATACACCAGGTCATTATCGGATTACCGTCATGATGAAATCGACCGGACTCTACAGCGGCCTCAAGCTCTTTCATCGGGTCAGACATGTTGGTGTAGTTCTGGATAATGGTTATAGGGTTGAGCTGTTCATCAGCAAGCTGATGAGAAAGGTTTGTTGCACCGTGCGGGTCAATTGGGCTTTGTTCAACCGGAGTTTGCTGATTATCACGCTTGGCATCTTCAAGTATTACTCGGTAATCAATTTCCGCACCATCAGTCACGGTGATATATCCTGCTTCAACCCATTTACGGTAACGCTCAGCGGTGCGGTGATCGTCAACATCGTTGCTGTATACGGTGTCATACGGAACATAGAAGCGCGGAGATATACAGTAATAATGCCGTTTCCCATCTATTTCACGGGTAAATAGCCGAACCATAGAGTTCATATCCAGCTTGCGCGCAAGGTCAAAAGACAGAATGCAGGGCTGTCCTTCAAACTGCTCAATGGTGAGCGTCTCATCCTCACATTTTCGCCAGCTTAACAGGTTGAAATAAGCAGCACGTGCGGCGACCCAGATATTCAGGTGTTTCGTTTTGAATATCCCGGCCATGCGGGGATTATTTTTGGCCCTGCTTTGCTGGCTTAAGAGGAAATCCGAGTAAACCGACACCCCCATATTGGGATTGGCTTTGTGAAGAACAGCGGGATCGGTCCAGTCATCACCCTCATCAACGGTGTAAATGACGCCAAAAAGCTCATCATTCGGCACGGTTCCGTTCAGCATTTCGATAACTTCACGACGCTTATCGTAGCAAGGCCCCTCAATGTTATAACCAGCAGTGGTTATAGCCCACATAATCGGCTGTCTGCGGGCCCCCATGCCGGTGATCATTGTGGTATACAGCGCATCGCTTTCGTGCTCGTGATATTCATCAACAATAGCGCAATGCGGTGACTGCCCGTCACCAGGATTACCGATCAGCGGTTCAAATCTGGCGCCATCTTCAGGACGGCTAAGGTTCTTGGCGTTAACCTCTATTCCAAAGGCTTCAACGAGTAGTGGCGTGCGTTTGCACATCAGCCGCGCAGGTCGAAATACTTCCCATGCCTGCTTTTCAGTGGTTGCACCGGAATACACCTCCGCACCAAATTCACCATCACAGGTGAAACAAAAAAGCGCCACACCGGCGCTTATCGCTGACTTCCCGTTTTTCCTGGGGATTTCTGTATAGACCTCTCTGAATCGGCGCAGCCTGCTGCCTTTATGAACCCATCCAAAAGCGCAGCAAATAATAAATAATTGCCAGGGTTCAAGGGTAATAGGCATCCTTTTAAATGCCCATTCACCTTTGGTGTGCGGGAGAAGTTGAATAAACCGTGCGGCACGCTCAGCAAGGTCTTTATCAAAGCGGTATCGAAATTTCTTTCCCTGCGATTTTGACAAATCGTCGATATGTCGCTGGCAGGCATCAATGACATACTGGCATGCCGGAATCTTTCCGGCGACAACATGCCTTGCGTACTGATTTGCAGCGTTAACGTTTGGATAGGCTTTTCGGCTCATGGCGTGATCATCTTCAGGAATGGGTTTTCGTTCTTTTTCTTTCCGGCCAGACCGACCAGGCGCTGTCGGCTGCTGGGGTCCAGCCCCAACATTGAACCGGTAGAACTCATTTCCGATTCCTGTTCTTTTTTAGCCGTAAGTTCAGGGTTTTTAATTTTCCCGCCCATTGCGCCAGTGATGGATAAACCATCAACAGCTATATTTTTTACCGCCCTGCGCCAGAACTCATAGGCAACGCACCAGCGCTCCAGTACTGCAAGATCGGTCACGCAGAGCAAGCCCTGTCCGCATAATTCTTTGGTCGTCAGCTCCCACATGATGGATGCTAACGGGAGTTCCTCTTCTGCAAACCAGTCCGGAGGTGCTACGCCATTGATGGGGGTGAATACTGGTTCTTCTTTATTCAGGGCTCGCTTGCCGGGGTTTCCGGCCAGCTCCTTGCGCGCCGTTGGCTTTGGTCTACGCCCGGAACGCCCCGCCGTTCCAGCCATAAGCGTTACTCCTGGTTAAATTTCATTTTTCGCGGGTATAAAAAATTGACTGAGGCGGCGGTCCTTTGGGCCTTCGCCGTCAGGGATTTGACCCCGCCCCCCCTCTGCCTCGACTCAAATGGGAATCGATATCACTTGAAACGTTCACGTCCGGTTTTCGTTCTGTGACAGGGCCAGCACAGGCTTTCGAGGTTCGAATCATCATCGGTACCCCCATGAGCTTTAGCCTTGATGTGGTCAACGGTCTTGGCTGCAACGGCTCGCCCAGTTCGAAGGCAGTTCTGACACAGGTGATTATCACGCTTAAGAATGCGGGCTCGCTTAATGTCCCACTGGCTACCATAGCCGCGCTCATGCCTACTCTTGCCTTGCTGATGCTGTTGCCAGCCTTCATTGCGGTGCTTCTCGCAGTATCCTGAGCGGTCGGTTGTTGTGCCCGCGCATCCACGCTTACGGCATGCACGGGGAATTAGTGCGGGCATCCTTATCATCTCCAATAAAAAAGCCACCGTTTAAAAGGTGGCTTTCATAAATTACAAAGGGATTCTATAGAAGGTTTTCCTTTGCCATTCTTAGCTTATGTTCGAGATTTCTTATTGTTATCCCTAGCTCATTAACTTTCTGCTTGGTATATCGATCTGAATATATCCAGTAGTCTGATTTCTGCTCACATAAGTATGACAACTCAGGAGAAATATCTTGAAATAAGAGACCGACACGTCTCCACTCCTTTGCAAGTTCAAGTTCCTTTTGAGCGTCTTTAATACCTTGATGTGCGAAATCCCTCAGGTAGGCCCGATTATCTATCAATAAATTTGATAGTGCTTCTAACTTGGATATTGTTAGCTCACGTTTCTGTTTGGACCATGACAAATAGCATTCCCATAATCCATTAATAGTAGCGCTTATATATTCGACCATATTTAACGACCTGATTGTGTGCAAGTAGTTAAACATTATCACAGGCACTCAGTGAATGCCTGCTGTAATGCCTTAGCTCGCCTGTTCTGCGATGGTATCAAACAGCGCCAGCGCCTCGGTCGCTTCCTGGATGGCCTTACGGGTCTTCGAGACAATCTCGCTTTCCGTGAAAACACGATCAAATGAGTCTGCGAAAAGCTCAGACTTCAGATAGCTGTCGCCTACCCAGTCAATGGCCAGCTTGGCCGCTGCGGTGTCGTAGTTAACTTTCTTGATGATATCCAGACGGATTTGCTCGGATGCGGTGATCTCTGACATGTCTTACCTCTATGCGATGTGGGGAGCATTATCGAAGCCACTAACACAGTGGCTTCTGTAATATCCTCACATGGGGATGAAGGTTGATATATCCCTTAGTGGGGTTAACGCTTAGGAAAGTTGAATGCCTACTGCTCTTTGGTAAATGACGTTATGCCTAATTCAGTAAGCTGATGCTTTACCGCTCCAATGCGTCGGCTAAGTTCTCCGGTAACACTCCTGCGTACCGCATTAACAAAATCATCATCCTGATAACGACTCTGAATCGCGATGCCTAACCCTTCCCCGCGTGCGACGAGTGAGTATTGCCCTTCAAGTTCCTTAAGCTTTTCGCATAAGATTGAAGCGGCGTTAACATTATGTATGTTCATTTCCGTTTACCTTGCCGCAGTTAGCCAGCACCGATATGTTGTGCGCCAGAATGTCGCGCTTGGTCTGCTTATCCAGCACGTCGATATCGTGGTCAGTCAGGTAAATGATCCGCACCCAGTTGCAGGCGGTATCAACGACTACCGGGGCGGGTAAACTTTTCGCGCAGCTCCCGATCAACATAGTCATCAGGCATACGGCTAACAGTCTGCTGTACATCACTGGCCCCTTTCATGACTTCCGCCTTACGTTCTGCCGCGGCGACGGTGGCGGCGGCGTTCTCTTCGGTACGCTGCTTATCGGCTTTGGCTTCTGCCTTACTGGTCCCGCGAGCATGACCAATGCCAAACGCGCCAGCGATAGCACCCAGGATGACGACCACCAGCCCCGCGATAATTTCGAAGCTCATTTCTGCGGCTCCTTCAGTTCGTCGGCCTTTTCTTTCAATGCTGGCTGACGTACGTATTGCGATAGCACGGCCAGCACCACCAGCGCAGGGCTAATCAACGCAACGATGTTTGGCGGCAGGATATTTTTGATATCCGGCGGCAGCATCGCCCAGGCGTGCAGCGCAGCATCCGGGAACGACTGCGCCCATACACCAACCAGCGCGCCGATAGCTCCAAGCTTTACAGACCAAGTTTTCAGCAGCAGGCTGGCATGGCCTACGAACTCCAGCCGGGTATATTTGCGCAGAAGTAACAGAACGAGCACAGCCACCAGCACGAGCAAAGCGAAAATGATCATCTTCACAGGACGCGCTCCTTAACCCAGCCGTAGAGAAAATCCTCGTTGGCTTCGCGGCCCTCCGCCAGTTCGAGGTATCTGGCACCCTGGCTGCAGTTCAGCGCGCGCAACAGAACTTGTTCACCCTCTTTCCCGCGGGCTGAAAGATATCCCTTAAGCGCGGTGATGGTTCGGGGGCCAATGGCACCATCCGGGATCAGATCGGGATACAGCTTTCCGCGCATATTCATTGCCGTCAGCCAGCGCTGAAAGAACTTACTGGCGACGCTGGGCCCCATGTTCACGCCAGTGTCGCAAAGCTCATCTGCAAGTAACGTAGACAAACTCGCCACCTGGTCGAACCGGGGGCCGGTCCAGTAATCGCTGAGCAGAATTTGCTTTGCTGTTTCCCTGGGCAGGTCTCGCATATCACCGGTGTAGCCATGTGCACGGGCGGTGGTTTGCGTGATGCCCCAGCGGGTCGGCCCACCTTTATCAGAGGGGTGATCGACATAACCACCTTCTTTTCCGAGAATGCCCTCAATAATCTGGTCTGCTGTCATTGTGCTTTCACTCCGGTGATTCGTTCCCAGAAATACGTGAGTGCTACGGAACCCATAGCACCACTGATACCGGCTGTGGCCAGTATCATGTAAATACTCAGCCCACTCTCAATGCTGATTAGCCCACCAATGACGCCAGTGAAAGCAGAGACCACAATCTGCGCAAAGGCATTTATCCAGCTCCATTTTGCTTTACCCTGCTTCACATCCATCAGGAATCGGACAAGGCCGCCCCAACCAGCAATGATCAGCAGAGCCAGCCAGGTGATTCCGGCCATGCTCTCTTTGTCTTGCATATGCTTTGCCATAGGTTCACCTCCGGGTTAACGGGGTGCTGTGTGTTTAAAAGGGGTCAGGCCCGTCGGGCTGATTTAACAACGATCCGTATCGAAGATGATTCCCGTGAGCCTGAAATGAAAAAACCCCGCCGAAGCGAGGTTGGATAAAAACAGTTGCTTAATTTCTTTTAAATTAATCCTTCCTCTTTAAGAAAGGAGAGGCCTTTTGAAGTAATAGAAGTGGCGATCCAATGAGAGTCAGCTTTTGATTGCACTGCTGTAATGTATCCCAGTTGGTATAGCTGTTCTATAGCCGAATCAATTTTGTAGGGATGCTCAAAAGGGAAGCTGGTATGTTGGACCGGCACTTTTAAGTTGGGGTCCGTCATGAGAATCATGATTTCTTTATGATGCAGGGTAATAGCCATGTCTAACTCCTCTTTGTGGGGTTAACACGTATTTTACCATGCTTTAATGGGCCATTTTGGAGTGGCTATTTTTCGCACAAAACCCGCCTTTAAGCGGGTTTTTTTTGGTTCTGCTGCTCAGTTCGCTTTAACGTCCCGAGCCTATCACAATTCAAGCAGTTTCTGGCTCACTTTGCAAGTAAAATCTGTCGCCATTTATGCCGAATGTGTCACACATTGGTGCGTACAGCATCGATTCTGCCAAACTTAGCCACGTATCAACTCTGCGTCTACAGGTCATAAAGCACCAGTCGGGATGCTTTTCATAGAGCTCTTCCGCTATGCGGCGTTTGCTCTTCCGTAACCGGTAATGCTCCACCAGCAGGTGGTATAGCTCTTTGTGACCACCCGTAATGAGGACTGCCCCCAGTACCTTATCAATCAGCAGTCCCTCATCGTCTGTGCAGAAAGCCAGGCCGCTTTTGTTTTTCCCTGAGAGTATTTCACGAAAAAACGCCTCTAGTTCTGGCTTCGAGATACCCGATTTCTTCATTCGGCGTAATGCTTCGTTGATGGCTGTTTTGGTAACTTTCCCGGAGGCCAGTAACTGGTTGAACATATTTCCACCACTACCGCCGCCGATGTAGGACCAGCGGCCCCACATGCGCAGCTTCCCCTGAATCCAGATGGCCTCCAGCGTTTTCAGCCTGACCATTTCACCAGCTTTTCCAACCTCGGACGGGTTAATCATTATGCGTTCTCCACTATGCCAGCACGCCAATTGCCAGCGAACGATCCAGAAATCGAAACAGCAGCTCCAGCTGTGAGCCGTGCTTCTCCTCAAATGCCACGGTGTCAGCGTGCAACTCGTCGTGATGCGCTCTGCAAAGCGGCAACACAAACAGGTCGTGCGCTTTCGTTCCCATTCCACCTTGTCCGTGGCCTATCAGGTGATGGGGATCATCTGCTTGTTTGTTACAGCAGACACACTGCTGGGACTTAACCCAGCGCGTCCAGCTCTCGTTTACCCAGCGGCGGCGCTTTGGTCGCAGCATGAATGATTCAGGCGTTTCAGGATCTACGCGAAGACCGAGAATCTTTTTCTGCACCACTTCGCTCGCCGCTGGCTCCGGCACAATATCGCTCTCCTTCATCACCGGCTGATGCTTAATTTCCGGCAATCGCAGGGCTTTTCGGGCCAGCGATTCAGGGATGACGTGCGCCAGATTGTTTATAACCAGCCACCAGCACAACTCGGGGATCGTCAGTTGATGGTCTTCGTTGAACCCCAGCTGTGAGCGGATGACCGTTATCAGCCAGGATACCAGGTTCTCACGCGCAATGCCTGCCAGCGTCTCTGTGTACTGATCACGCAGCAGATTATCGCAGGCCCAGCAAAGGCGGATGCTGCCAGGCTCATGCCGGAACAGCGTAAAATTTTCGCTGTGCCACGAGCCGTGCGGATACTGGCATTCAAAACGACGCTCCAGCTCAGCCTCCAGCGCGCTGATACCGCCCGCGCGCAGAATGACGTCTTTGTTTTCGAATACTGGTTTTAAAACCGGGTCTCCTGCCAGTGGCTGCGTGGCGGGAGGGATAGCGCCAGTTGCGTAGTCGCTGTATTTTTCCGGTGCAGGCTCAATCAGTACCCGCCCTCTCCTGAACATCGGCATGAGATCAGCACCTGGGCGAAGAAGAACAACGCCCATGCGTGGGGCAATCTCAGGGGTTAGTAGTGCTCTCATATCATCTCCACGTCAGGCAACTGCACGAAAACGTCGTATGGTGATTTCTACTTTCCCTTTCTTCACGATGTTCCCCCACTCCACCAGCATGCGCTTAACCTGACTGTCGTCTTCCCAGACGCCTGTTAGAGTCAGGGCATCGAACAGCGCTTTGTTGTAGTTATCGATATCCCGACGGCACTGATCCGGCGGATACAACACTATGTGAACCTCGGCCAGATCAGAGGATGGCCGGGGAACGGCCCGCAGTTGCTCAATAATCGCCGCTCTCGCTGCCTGCTGGAACTTGCGCCCTGTCTCGCTTACCAGATGCCTGCCTTTCAGCGGTCCCTTGCTCGGGGCGCGCCAGTAACTATTTACGCTCGGTGGAAATGGTAAAGTCAGTTTCATTTAGCCCCCTTAAAGGATCGCTACAACGTCTTTTGCAACTTCCCGCGTACTGCTTTTGCAGGAGATCGAACGGCGCGCGTTGATGAATTGCAGGTTAAAACCATGCTCCCGGTACAGGTCGAGAACCTTCGGTGCAGATGAGTTTGAAATTACTACCCGAGCCCCACGGTGAAAGGCTGATACGCATTGCTTCGCCAGGTCTACCTGGTTCTCCCAGCTAAAACCACCAGCGGCGTAGGCGGTGAATCCGGTTGTTCCCGGCATCGGTTCGTAAGGCGGATCGCAGTAAACCACATCCCCTTTCCCGGCCAGGCTGATAGTTCGGCGATAGTCAGCAGTCATGAAGACGCAGTTATGCGCCATAGCCGCGAAGGCTTTCATCTCATCCATCGGGTAATACGGGGCCTTGTAGCCTCCCCAGCCCACATTGAACTTATTCGCCTGGTTGTAGCGCATCAGGCCATTGAAACAATGCCGGTTGAGATACAGGAATGCAGCTGCGCGTTCAGTAGCATCCAGCGTCTGAGCGTTGAACTCGGAACGGATCAGTTCATAGCCATCTGGTGACCGCATGTGCTCGAACATCCAGCGGGCCTTTAATTCCACTTCATCCGGCACCACCGCTAACATCTGATACAGATTAATCAGGTCCGGGTTAACGTCCGCCAGCAGGTAATCTGCGTGCTTATCGCTGTTCAGGAATACCGACCCACCACCAACGAATGGCTCTATCAGGCGTTTCCCTGCCGGGATATGCACGAACAGGTCAGCCAGCTGGGTATACTTTCCACCAGCCCACTTAAGGAATGGACGTTGCCATGTTTTCGAGGTCATAGCTCACCTCTCTGATGGCAACACGCTACAAGCAGCTTCAGGAATCGATAACGGCTTTCAAAACTAAAGTAGTCTCGGGTGCAAATAGCGGTTTGGCGACGAAAAAATACATCATCCTTCCACCAGGAACGCCAGTAGCGCACCCTGCGCCAGCGAATGAATTCGTAGACAACAACAACCAGAGGTTTAATTACGGGGATATTTTTCATGACCGGAACCCCGAGTTTTCTGGCAATGAGTAATCAACCCCTTCGAAGCTGGCTCGCGAAATCGACGCCTCCTGGCGGGAGCTATTGAGTGGAACAGAAAGTTTTAACGACAGCTCATCCCATTTTTCCCGAAGTTTCGACGGGCTAAGCACGTTTTTGCACCAGAACGAATCTTTGTTGGCGCGTTTGAAAAGTGAGCAAATTTGTTTATGGGTTCGCCCGTCCTGCATCACCATCAGGCGCACCTCATTCGCCCATGCGGTCCAGTTTGGTTCTTTAGGCCGAACTACCTCACCATCACTTTCAGCGGCCAGTTCGTACATGCTGATAATTTTCCCCCAAATGAACTCGGCGCAGGTTAAATCGTCCTGGCTTCCCCACTGCCGCTTTGCAGCGCTGTACACCACCGCGTCAGGATGTCGTGACAGAAATTCATCAGCAGAGCCCTGTTCGTCCGGTTGCGAAGCGTCCGGACAAGAAGGATTTATATCTGATGGATCAGTAGTTGATTTTACTGACGGATCCCCCCCAGATTCTGACGGGTCAAAACTGGTTTTTTTGGTGGATTCCGACGCCTCAAATTTTGAGGGGTCAATTTTTGACGCATCAGATTTTGACGCATCAGATTTTGACGTGTCAGATTTTGATGTGTCAGAAACTGACAGGTGAGAAAATGCCGCTTTCTGTAGTTTGGAAACGTTGAGCTGGTAGACGTTCGATGCATTACGGTTGCCGTTGCGGCGCTGTGTGCGAGTGAGCCACCCCTCTTTCTCAAGTGCAGCTATCGCCGTTCTGACAGTACTTTCACCAGCGCCAATCTGACGGGATATGGTCGCAATAGAAGGCCAGCAAACACCCTCATCGTTGCTGAAGTCAGCCAGGCGCGCCATGATTGCCACGCTGGATAGCTTCATCCCCGAAGATGCACAAGCATCCCAGACGTATCCTGTTAATTTAGTGCTCATGATCGTCCTTTATTTCTCTGAATTTACGTCTGAATTGCTCGAGGGGGCTAAAGCATTCATGCTCGTACCCTTCACGCAGGTATATAACGCGCTGTGTTTGGGGCTCCCAGCGTATGACCCTGACCGGGACACCGTAGTGATCTCTGAACCATCGGTTAAGCTCTCGCATACTTTCTCCGCCTGGCCGTTAAAGTCCCCTACCACCCACTGAGCAAACTGGTAGCAGACAGGCTCGAACCCGCCTGGTACTCTTACCCCATACACGAACTGCACCGGCCCTGCTCCACCAGGAACCGGACGCGCTACAAGTTGCGACCTGCGGTATTGTGTTGATAAACTGTTCATGCGTTAGTAATCTCCACTGATAACGACACGCCACGACGCCAGGAGCTGCAACTCGCTGGCGTCACTTCTTTTTGCGTGAAAAAAGCGTGATGATTGCGGCAATCTCTTCTTCGCGAGCTGCCAGGTGGCGGCGGTGATGCACCATGATTTCTTCGGCCTCATGCCTTTCAATAACGCCATCTTCAAGCGCCTGTTCGATAATCTGATCAACCTGCCCCCTGGCGGCTGAGGTACGCATTGCCCGGCTGAACAAGTCCACGCGATCGAGTTCTTCCAGGTGCGGCACATCCACCAGCAGCGCACCACGGCGGCGAGCGAAGTAGTCAGCCAGTAACGACGTGTTGGAAATGTCTTCCATCGCTTCCAGCTCGCTGACTTCGAAGAAACGACAGCCGTTTTTCTCGTAAAGGTTGTTGTTAAACTGTGTTACCGTCATTCCCAGTGCGCCAGCCATTGCTTCGCGCCCACCAGGATATGCTTTGCACATCGCTTTGACGGCTTCTTTGAGGTTTGGCTCTACCATATTGATTTTCCTTTTGTAGTTACTTTCAAGCAGCTGAATCTGTAGCCTTTTGGTAAAGGCTGGCGTCGTACTTCAGCTTGCCTTTCGTAATTCGTTCGATGACGAATGCTTGTTTTTGAGGGATGACTTCACCCCATCGGCAAACTGCCGGGTGGGAAATACCAAGAACACTTGCGGTTTTTGATACACCTCCGAAGTGTTCGATAACTTCTGATTTACGCATGGTTCCTCCTGGTTAACTTACGCCTTAAAGGTAACAAAAGGTACATTAAATAGCAAACAACAGTTACAAGGAATCCATGTAACATTGGTTACATGAAAACAGAGATGAAAGACCGAATAAGATCCCGTCGAGTCCAGCTCGACATAACACAGCAGACCCTAGCTAAACGCTTGGGGGTAAGCCGTGTTTCCGTAACAAAATGGGAGAGCGGCACTACTAAACCTGATGGTGAGAATCTCCATCAGCTGGCGGTGGCGCTGCAGACAACTCCAGAATGGATTCTTTACGGTCGAGGTGAGGAAACGCCGGATGATACAAAAGTTATTCCGTTCCTTAAGCCACCCACGGCAGTTCCTATTATCTCCGCTGTTCAAGCTGGGATGTGGACTGATACTTATGCATGCTCAAGGCTTTCTGATGTGATTTCATGGACGCAAACCACTGCAAACGTTTCTAATGAAGCATTCGGACTGGTAGTTCGCGGGGAGTCTATGACTAACCCTCATGGTCTGCCATCCATCCCAGAAGGATCGATCGTTATTGTTGAACCGCACTATGGTCAATTGGATGACCTTTACGGAAAAATTGTAGTGGCAATACTCGACGGCTCTGCTGAAGCTACCGTTAAAAAGCTGGTATGGGATAGCCCTTTCGCATACTTGATGCCACTTAACCCTGCCTTTAAACCCATCCCGATAGATGGTAATTGCCGGATTGTTGGTAAAGTGGTTCAGATTACCCAAAACATTTAAGTTACTCATTTCTAAAGCCAGATCTCCTTCTGGCTTTTTTTTCAATCCACAGGTAACAAAAAGTACATAGCTCTCTTGACCATATTGGTAACTAAAGGTACATTTAAATCACATTACAAGTACCGGTAGTTACATACTCTGGTGTGGTAGTGAGCATTACGGCATATGGCACATGTGCCGCAGCGGCCTGAGAGTCCCTTTATCCATGCCTCTCAGAACAACCGGAATGTGCAAGCTAAGTGTTCAGGCACGACGTGCGCCCCACCAGCGCGGCGAAAAGGTGTGACACCTTGGAAGAGACGAGGACACAACCAAAAGAGCGCTGGCATGCAAAAAATATCTCGCAGCCGTTGCGGTACCAAAAGCCAGGATGGAACGGCAGAACGCGGTAGTGCTCTTTTTGTTGTGTGGAGATAACTAACTAATCCTTTGCAGAGGACACAGAAATGAAATTATCAAAGTTACGTAACGCCATTGTCTATCGGGCTACTTTGCCCAGTATTGAAGCGGTTGAAGGGCACCTGCAGGAATTGCCCTACTCTGAACTTACAGAAACGGAGTTCGCGCAGGCTTCCTTCGTCCCTAACCCGATTACCGGTGAGCTGGTTACGCCAATTACTGGCGGTTATGCAATCGTGGTTCGCCGCGATGAGAAAATAATACCCCAGCACGTCGTAATGAAAGAAGCCAATGAGCGTATCCAGCGCATCGAAAATGCGTGTGGTCAAAAATTGAAGCGCGCTGACCGTAACAACATTATCCAGGATGCTAAGGTTCAGCTCTGCAAACAGGCATTCATCAAGTCGTCTCTGATCCTGGCCCTGTATAACACTGAAGAAAATCTGCTGATCATTAATTCCGCCAATAAAAATATTGCCAATTTAGTCGGGGCGATGCTGGTTAAAGTGATTGGCTCAGTAAAAACAGTCACGATCAACATCAGTGATATCAAAAACGGCCTGACAACGCGCCTTAAAAACCATCTGGACGGCGAAGAATCAGCCTTTGCCGGGTTTGAGGTCGGTGATTATGTCCAGCTATCCCGCCTGGCAGAACAGAAAGAAGTTATTCGCTACTCTGCGGAACACACTTCCGTTACCAGTGAAATTCTGGAGAGCCTGAACACAGGTTTTATCGTCGATAACATGGAATTAAGAGGCTGCGGCGTCTCTTTTCTGCTTACAGATAAGTTCCATTTCCGGCGGATCGATACCAAGGATAATGATTATTCTGATGATGACGACAAAGCCTACCGCTGGCGTCACCAGGCAGGTACGGACATGTTCCAGTTCTGTAAAGTAATTAACCAGCTTTGTGATCTGCTCGCCTACAAAGAGCCCGAAGAACAAAAACCAGCAGCCTGATTAGAACAGCAGCAATTACCCCATTCTCATGGGTTGGGTTGCTGCACCCTAAAACGCGTTGCAGCGCGTCAGTTGGAGAAATAAAAAATGGGAAAAACAGTACAGCAGTTAATTAAAGATGCCTTTGAGGCAGCTAAAACAATGCCTCCTGCAAATTCAGAACTTATTAAAGAGCTGGCAACAATGCTCGATGTTTCGAATATTACCCTTCGGCAGGCATGTAAAGAACGTGACGCTATGAAGGAAGAAGTTATTTCCTGGGCGAAAGAATGCGATCGAATTGTTGAGCGTCACACAAAAAACCGCAGCAATATGCACGTACTGGAAGCAATGCGCGATCTGAAGAGTATCTCAACGACATCCACCAGCAATCCGGAGGCTGTCTAATGGCTAAAGACTCAAAGCTGGTATATGGCGCGAGTGGCAAAACGAACGTTTTGACGTTCGAACCTGAAAACCTGCACCTGGTTACCGACAAAACGCACCCGCTTTACGATGAGCGTATCCACCTGCCTATCAGCGAGGCAATGGTGCTGAACATCATGGACCAGGGCGTTCTTGAGCCGATTATCGTCTGGAAAGACCCGGAGACAGGGCTGTCTTGTGTAGTCGATGGTCGCCAGCGTGTGCGCCATACACTGGAAGCCAACAAGCGTCTGTCGAAAGAGGGCAAAGAACCGTTACTGGTTCCAGCAGTCGCTAAACGTGGCTCCGCCGTTCGCATGGCGCAGGCGATGGTAAGTGCTAACGAAATCCGCCAGGCAGATACGCCACTGGGCCGAGCAAAGAAAATGGCTGATGCGCTGGAACGCGGGCACGACGAGGACGATTTAGCGCTGATGTTTGGCGTGAGTGTCCAGACCGTACGCGCAACTCTGTCACTGCTGGATGCCACCCAGGCTGTTCGCGATGCAGTGGAGTCCGGAACGGTCACCGTTACCCAGGCGCGTCAGCTGGCATCGCTTAAACCAGAAGAGCAGCGGGAGAAGGTCTCTGAAATCGAAGCGGCAACTGCTGGCACAACCGGCCATGAAAAAGCCCGGCGTCAGCGTCAGATCCTCGGCGAGGCAAAGCCGCGCCTGAAAACCCGCAAAGAAATCATCAAAGCCCTTGAATCAGCCGAGGGTGAGTATGCAAGCGCACTTCGTTGGGTGATTGGGGAGGCGGTATGAATATTGATCATGAGAATTATAGCAAATACACCCTACGTCGGTTCGCCGCCTTGTTCGATGTGATCTGCTGGGTGCTTATTGCCGTAGTAACCGTTGGTATCTGCATGTTTATTGAGTGGTGGGTAGCATGAGCATAGTTGGAGATTATTTCTTTGAGTTCCCTGCGTCTCGCGGCGTTCAGGGCGGAGCGATTGTCCTTATGATGACAGTGCCAGCACGAACCTTGGCACGCGTCCTCGCCAGTGATAATTACGGAGATACTTTAGAACGTTCTCAGCGTGAAATTAACCCAGCGCGTGCTAAGAAATTCTATGAATATCTGGTTAATGCTCACGAAAATAAAGAGCCCTTCATTATCCCACCGCTGGTCGGTAACTGTAACTCTGAGATTGAGTTTCAGGAATTCGGCAATACCAACGTTGGTGTTGTGCGCTTCCCTATGGATGCAGAAATTAAGCTTTTCGACGGCCAGCACCGTGCAGCGGGGATCGCCGAATTTTGCCGCACAGTTGGCGAACCAATCCACGTACCACTAATGCTCACACATAAGCTCTCGTTGAAAACACGGCAGCAGTTCTTTTCCGACATTAACAACAATGTTTCGAAGCCATCTGCGGCTATCAACATGGCCTATAACGGGCGCGATAAGAACGCGCAGGAGATGGTCAGTTTTATCAGTTCACACGACGTCTTTTCTGAAGTCACCGATTTTGAGCATAACGTCGTTCCTGCGAAAAGTGATAAGTGGGTCAGCTTCAAAGCCCTTAGTGATGCCACGGCAAAATTTTCAGATTCCTGCTCACAGGATGATCTTGAGGGGTTGTGGAATGCTTGGCTGATGCTGACTGGTTTAGATGATATTCGCCGCGGTACGAATCAGGCCGAATACAAACGCGAGTATATCCAGTTCCATGCCGTGATGATTAATGCCTTCGGTTACGCCGTCCAGCGGCTAAGCGAAGGCCGGGGAGTTCGCGGGGTCACCCTGATGATTGAGGACCTGGTAATGAATACTGGCATTGCAGAACGTGAAGATTTCTTCCTCATTTCATCATGGGATGGTATTTGCGCCAGCTGTGAGAAAACCAGGCCAACGGTCATTGCGAATGTCTCGTCTCAGAAAGCTGCAGCATCACGCCTGATGGATGCCATCGTGAATAAAAACTTGTCTGTCAGTAGAGGTAAGGAATCAGCCCATGACTAATAACCTGTTAACCAGAGAACGTCTGGAAAAAATTAAATCATGGCGTGACGCCTACGGTGCCGGAAGCAACGTAATGCTGCCAGCTGAAGAGGCTGAGGAGCTGGCTCGCATGGCGCTGGCCGCAATGGACAACGAGCCGGTGGCGCTTCAACCTGAGCTGGCAAAAGTTATCTATCACTTCCGTGACTGGAATGAAGGATTTCCGGTTGAGCGGTTCAAGGCCGACTACGTCATTAGTTGGATGCTGGCAAATTATCCGCCAGCGCAACCAGCAAAGGACCGAGAGCAGGTACGCCGCGAGCACGCAGAGTGGTCACAGGCAACATTCGGTAATGTCGGCCCGGTTGGCCCGCTGAAGCACCTCAGCAAAGAAGCACTGGAAGCCGCTGCCGAGCCTGGCGACCTGTCGGAGTGGGCTGATATGCAGTTCCTGCTGTGGGACGCCCAGCGCCGTGCAGGTATTACAGATGAGCAGATTACCCAAGCGATGATCGAAAAACTGGCGGTGAACAAACAGCGCTCATGGCCGGAGCCGAAAGACGGTGAACCGCGGTTGCACATCAACGAGCAGCCAGCGCTTACTGGCAACTTTCCCATAATCGGCATTGACCTGGCATCCGGTCCGGATCGCACTGTCGAGGTTAGTTACGTTGCACCTCCCGGTTACGTTATGGTGCCAATGAGGTTAACGGCTGAGAACGGCGCAAAGGGGGCGCTATCAGGTGAGTTTTCAGAAACCAAGTTCGTAAACTGCTCGGAATGCTTTGGTGATGATGAGTGCGAAACCTGCGACGGCAGCGGGAGAATTGAAATCACGGTACCTGTCTCCTGGACAACCATCAAAGAAATCTGGGCTAAAGGTGTTGAGCATTTCGCAGCCGCCCTGCAGGAGGTGAAGTGAAAGCGAACAAGCTGAAGCGTCGCCGCTGGCGGCGCATGCGGGATGCTTTGACCGCATATAAGACTGAAGCAAGTGACTGGAAATCGTTGTACCTCGAACGCACTGCAGAAATCGCATCACTACGGAGTCAACGTTTATTGGTTCCTATGCCGGTAATTGTACCAGCGGAAATTTATAACCAGTTTAAAGGGGTAAGGGAGGACCACCAGCTGTGTAAAAGGTGTAATGACGGACTGCGTGGTGGCTGTTCGTCTTGTTCATATAGTGGCAGATAACCGGTTGCAGCCGGTTCAGTGGAGAACAACTCATGAGCGATCGCTTCCTGACTGATGAAGAACTGACAGAGGCCACGGGTTCGCCCCAAAAGTCACTGCAGAAAGAGGTATTAACCCAGAACGGGATCTTTTTTATTGAACGCCGGGACGGAGCAATCAAAACGACCTGGTTTCATATTAACCATCCCGTACAGCGCATACTTCCACCAGCAGGCCATATGCCTATTCCAGGCATGAACTTTGACGCTGTAGAGAGATAATATGGGCCGCAAAAGAGCGCCTGGTAATGAGTGGATGCCGAAGGGTGTGTTTTTCCGCCCTTCCGGTTACTACTGGAAGCCAGGAGGTACTACCGAGAATCTAGCCCCAGCAAACGCTTCTAAAGCGGAGGTTTGGTTAGCTTACGAGAAAGTCGTTGAAGGTCGAAAAAAACTACTCACCTTTCAACAATTGTGGAAAAAATTTTTGAATAGTGCTGACTATGCAGACCTTGCCCCCAGGACACAAAAAGATTACCTGGCACATGAAAAATACTTGTTAGCGGTTTTCGGCGATGCAGAAGCAAAGGCCATTAAACCTGAACACGTCCGGCGCTACATGGATGCACGTGGTAAAAAAAGCCGTGTTCAGGCTAATCACGAGCATAGTTCAATGTCTCGTGTATACCGCTGGGGGTATCAGCGTGGTTATGTACCAGGTAATCCGTGTGTTGGTGTCGATAAGTTTCCTAAACCCCAGCGCGACCGCTACATAACTGATGAAGAGTACATCGCTATCTTCACTCATGCGACGCCTGCAGTTAAAGCCGCGATGGAAATTGCGTATCTTTGCGCTGCAAGGGTATCTGATGTTCTTAAAATGAACTGGAATCAGATTCTTGATAAAGGAATTTTCATACAGCAAGGTAAAACTGGTATTAAACAGATCAAAGCCTGGACTGAGCGTCTCAGTGCGGCTGTTGATATTTGCAGGGAATGGGGACAGGATGGTCCTGTTATCAGGACAATGTATGGTGAGCGTTATTCATACAAGGGATTTAATGAAGCATGGAGAAAAGCGAGAAACGCGGCTTCTGAAGAACTTGGTAGGCCACTTGATTGCACCTTCCATGATCTAAAGGCTAAAGGTATTTCAGACTATGAAGGATCTGGCAGAGATAAGCAAAAATTCAGTGGTCATAAGACAGAATCACAGGTACTTGTTTACGACAGGAAAGTTAAAATCAGCCCGACTTTGAACAAGAAAATGAGATGATTCTTTGGCGTCGGAGCATGCTTCGGCGCTAGAATTTTTCTCAGTGGATTTTCTCAATTTTTCTCATCGGGAGACAGGTCACTGAAATGGAATGCTGTAAGTGTTTGAATAGTGGCGGAGAGAGGGGGATTTGAACCCCCGGTAGAGTTGCCCCTACTCCGGTTTTCGAGACCGGTCCGTTCAGCCGCTCCGGCATCTCTCCGCTGTGATGGTTGCTATAATGCCAGGATCTTTGGCATTTTAATAGCTCCCGTTTCGGTAATTATGTTCAAGTGACGACTTTGCGAGCAATATGATGTTTAAATGGCCCTGGAAAGCAGATGATGAGTCCGGCAACGCAGAGATGCCCTGGGAGCAAGCGCTTGCCATTCCGGTTTTAGCCCATCTTTCGTCCACTGAGCAGCACAAGCTCACGCAGATGGCTGCCCGTTTTTTACAGCAAAAGCGGCTGGTGGCATTGCAGGGGCTGGAGCTGACCCCGCTGCATCAGGCGCGCATTGCTATGCTCTTTTGTCTGCCGGTGCTTGAGCTGGGCATTGAGTGGCTGGATGGCTTCCATGAAGTGCTGATCTACCCTGCCCCTTTCATCGTCGATGATGAATGGGAGGATGATATTGGTCTGGTCCACAACCAGCGGGTGGTACAGTCGGGACAAAGCTGGCAACAGGGTCCTGTAGTGCTGAACTGGCTGGATATTCAAGACTCTTTTGATGCGTCAGGCTTTAACCTTGTGGTGCATGAAGTGGCGCATAAGCTTGATACGCGGAACGGCGACCGGGCCAGCGGCGTGCCGCTTATCCCGTTGCGTGAAGTTGCCGGCTGGGAGCATGATCTCCACGCCGCGATGAACAACATTCAGGATGAGATCGATCTGGTAGGCGAAAGCGCCGCCAGTATTGACGCCTATGCCGCCACCGATCCCGCAGAATGCTTTGCTGTCCTCTCGGAATATTTTTTCAGTGCGCCTGAATTGTTCGCGCCTCGCTTCCCGGCCCTGTGGCAGCGTTTTTGCCACTTTTACCGCCAGGATCCGCTGGCGCGTAGACGTGAGAATGGCCTGCAGGACGAAGGCGATCGGCGCATTGTTCACTAAAACAACGTGTTGAGCTAAATTTAGCCATTTGAATCAGCAGGTTAATTTTAGTGTTGACACAAAAATGCGAGGCCAGTAGTATGCGCCTCGTTCACACGATTCCTCTGTAGTTCAGTCGGTAGAACGGCGGACTGTTAATCCGTATGTCACTGGTTCGAGTCCAGTCAGAGGAGCCAATTTAAGGGAAGCAGACGTTCACTGACGTCTGCTTTCTGCATTTCTATCAATTGGTTATCCCCTCTCAGTCGTTCACCCTCGTTCATTAAAAACCACTCGAAGCCATATCATTTTGATGGTAAAAATGCTGGTAATGCTGGTTCGATTTCCCTTTTACCAACAAACGAGGGGGCGTTTTCATGTCACTGACTGATATTAAAGCAAAAAATGCAAAACCCCTTGAGAAGGAATATAAGCTGACTGATGGCTTTGGTATGTTCCTTCGTGTTACCCCTAAAGGTTCGAAATACTGGCAAATGGCCTACCGTTTCGAAGGAAAGCAAAAACTTTTCTCTATCGGTGTTTACCCTGCTGTTTCTCTTTCTGACGCAAGACAACGCCGTGACGAGGCCAGAAGGCTTCTGGCTCAGGGTATTGACCCTAATGCAAAGAAACAGGCAGAGGCTAAAGAGCTTAAAGCCAAACGTGATAATACACGCTCCTTCAGAACAGTAGCCAAAGCGTGGTTCGCCACGAAAACAAAATGGTCTGATGATTATGGTGATGCCGTATGGAAGCGCCTTGAAACTTATGTCTTCCCGGTAATCGGTGACAAAGATGTTGCCGAACTGGATACGGGTGATCTGCTGGTTCCGGTGAAAAAGGTTGAGGCACTTGGTTATCTTGAAGTTGCCATGCGCATTCAACAATACATTACGGCAATCCTGCGTCATGCCGTCCAGCAAAAGCTGATACGCCATAACCCAGCCTATGATATGGAAGGTGCAGTTCAGAAACCACAAACTGAACACCGCCCTGCACTTGAGCTGGAAGAAATACCCCAGCTACTGAACAAAATTGCCGAATACAAAGGCCGCAGGTTAACCATACTGGCAATACAGCTCAATCTGATGATTTTCATTCGTTCCAGTGAGCTTCGTTTCGCTCGCTGGTCTGAAATTGATTTCAAAAGTAAGTTATGGGTGATACCCGAACAGCGTGAAGCAATTGAAAACGTCAAACATTCGACTCGTGGTGCCAAAATGAAGCGTAAGCACTTCGTTCCCCTTTGTAAGCAAGCTATGAGGATACTAAAAGAGATCCGACAACTGACTTATGAAGAAGGCCATGATGATGGATTAATCTTCACTGGCTGTTATGAATCGTTTAAGCCCATGAGTGAAAACACCATCAACAAAGCCCTCCGCAATATGGGCTATGACACGAAGCAGGACATCTGTGGACACGGTTTCCGAACACTGGCCTGTAGTGCCTTAATTGAGTCAGGGCTATGGTCAGAAGACGCTGTAGAGCTTCAAATGAGCCATAAGGAAAGCAATAGCGTCCGTGCTGCTTATACCCACAAGGCAAAACACCTTGACCAGCGCCGCCTGATGCTTCAGTGGTGGGCTGATTTCCTTGATGCTAACAGCAACGATATGGTCAGGCCGTTTGAGTTTGCTTCAAATAAATAAAGGGAAAGGCCGTTCGCGGCCTTTCAACTTCATGCTTAATTACAATCTATGCTGAATATGATACTGAATCTTTCTCTATCGCTAAACCAGCGATTTTTTCCAGCATTATTTCCCAGAGTGCGTATTTTCTTTTGTGCTCAATAAACAGGGATTTTAAATACTCTTCTGTTGAAGGGATTTTTTCAGTCCATGTAATATCTTTACTGTAATCAATGCTTTTTTTCATATCAGATGCCGCATAGGTGTAGTATTTACTCTGAGAACGACTGATACTGTCCTCTGCCAGAACTCTACGGAGCAAAGTTGCAGAACATGCATAACCATGCCTGTAAAGTTCACTCGATAAAGTACGAACAAAAGAACCGCGTAATAAAGACATCATCTCTGCGATTTCATTTTCACTCGCATTCATGACTTCAGAATCAAGTTTTCCATAACTATCTGTCCCGGACAAGAAAAGAATAACAAACGGAAAGCCTTTTTTCTTTGCTATGCCAGAGAACAAATCCAGTGAGTCATTATTTTTCTCCACCCGATTATAGATATTATAAAAAATAACATCACACCTGTTCTTAAATCCGTCTATACAAATTGTTTTTGCCTGCTGAATCTCGCCTTCTTCAATCAACGCCAGAGCCAACACCTCAGTCCATTTATCACGAAGCCCTGCCTGATCAACTGATTTATCTTCTTTGATTTTATTGAGAACCTGAATGGCTTCCTCAGTGCACAGTTCATCAACCAGCAACTCAGCAAACTTAATGATGTATTCTGGCTGGTTCAGTTTTCTTTTCTCAAAGCATTGCCTGATGAAATCAACATCCCTGATATACAGACTTAACTCAACAGCATAATTAACATCACCTGTCTTAAGAAGACTTTCCCTTAAAGCACGAATAACATTGTATCCCAGCTCTTTTTTATACTTATCAAAAATATCAAAGTTAAAATATACATCACCTTTAAGCACGGAAAGTATTTTATCCGCTATAACATCAATGCTTTTGTCTTTTTGTAGGGACAGGGATTTCAACCATATTTCGACAGCACCTTTATAATAGTCCATCCATGATCCATCTGATGTATCAGCAATTTCGCTGATTTTATCAAATGAGAGCAGTAAATCATGGCAAAACGCCTCGGTTTTTTCAGGCAGCGTTGATACCGTCTTTTCAAGTGGAAATATGATATTCCTGTATAGCCCCTCAAAAAAAACCGCTGCTTCATAATAATCATAAAAGCGTTTTGTTTTAATTACCCTTTTGTATTCAGCCTCAGCCTTTTTCAGTGATTCTTCTGGAGTTAACAGATATTTATTAATAATAAAGGATTTTGCCTGACCATTATTCTCTGCAATATCACAAATTATTTGCATGAGTTGATCGGCAGGCATTTCCTTGAGTAAAGCAAGTTGTTTCTTGTTAAGTTTAGCCATCATCACATCCTGATAATGTTTGGTAGACGCATAAAAGCTAATTGTACTAATACAAGGACAGGACATTCAATAAATGCATTAACATAATGATTTAAAAAGAAATCTGCAGCACACTGTTCATTGATGAAATGCACTATTTACCGTAAAATATCCCCCATCACACAGTAACCTGATACAGATACGTGGAATGGTCAATGAACAAACTTTCGCCTGAAATGCCCGAACTGCAATCAATGAATATCACTGCCGATAACATCACCAAACTTAAATCATTGTTTCCTGAAGCTTTTAATGAAGACAGTGTTGATTTTGAGGTTTTAAAGCAGCTTTTGGGTGAAAATGTAGACGACAAAGAAGAACGCTATGGCCTGAACTGGCATGGTAAACGTCAGGCTCGTCAGCTTGCTCTGACGCCTTCCCGTGGCACCTTGCGTCCATGTAAAGGTGAAAGTGTTGATTGGGATAACACCAAAAACCTAATGATTGAAGGTGATAACCTTGAAGTATTGAAGCTTCTTCAAAAAAGTTATGCCGGAAAAGTTAAGCTTATTTATATCGATCCACCTTACAATACCGGTAAAGATTTTGTTTATTCTGATAACTTCCAAGATAACATGAAAAATTATCTTGAAATGACAGGACAAACAGAAGATGGGGTACGAATCACCACAAACGCAGAAACCAGTGGGCGTTATCACACAGACTGGTTGAATATGATTTATCCACGTTTAAAACTTGCTAAAAATTTACTTAGGAATGATGGNNGCATTGATGACTCAGAACTAAGCAATATCAAAATCACTCTTGATGAAATATTTGGAGGAGAGAATTACCTAGCTACATTAGTTTGGGATAGAAATAGAAAAAACGACGCAAAATATTTTTCCGTCGGACATGAATACATGTTGGTTTATGCCCGGAATGAGTCTTATTTAACGGACAGCGAAATTATCTTTAGGGGCGCAAAAGAAGGTGTTGACTATCTCCAAGATTTATTTAATAAATCAAAATTAAAACATGGTGACAATTGGGATCTAATTAAGGAAGATGTTTTTGATTACTATAAATCAATTTCTAAAGATGACCCGAGAGCACCACTTAAAAGGTTTACTAAAATAGATGAAAAAGGTCCATATAGAGATGATGGTAATATTAACTGGCCCGGTGGAAATGGTCCAACGTATGAGATAGTTCATCCTACAACCGGAAAACCATGTAAATTACCAACCAGTGGTTGGAGATACCCAACAGAAGCTCGCTTTTGGGAAGAGTACGAAAAAGGTAAGATTGTATTTGGAGATGATGAAAAAACAGTCCCGAGAATTCGGACCAATCTGTTTGAAAATAGTAATCAAGTAATGACTTCTGTTCATTATAGTTATGCTCAAACTGCTGCCAATGAATTTTCGACATTATTTGATGGTGAAAGAGTTTTCTCTCACCCTAAACCTGTAAATGACATTAAATCTTTAATTGCTTATTTAAGTAATACAGATGATTTAATTGTTGATTTTTTTGCTGGCTCAGGCACATCTGGGCATTCAGTTTTTTTACAAAATGCAAAAGATCATGTTAATCGCCGATTTATTTTAGTTCAACTACCGGAACCTTTTAATCATAAAAATAAAGAACAAGAAATAGCTTTTAATTTTTGTGAGCGTATGGGCACACCCAAAAATATTGCTGAAATCACAAAAGAGCGCCTACGCCGTGCAGGTAAAAAGGTTAGTGAAGATAATCCAGACTGGAATGGTGACATTGGGTTCCGTGTATTTAAACTTGACACATCCAATATTCGGCCTTGGGAAGCAACAGCGGAAAGTCTTTCACTACAACTTGATGCCTATATAAGCCCAATTATTGAAGGCCGTAGTGAAGAAGACCTACTTGCTGAATTAATACTTAAGCGTGGCATTGATCTGTGTGTTAACGTTGAAACCCGTCAGTTTGATGGATTAACCGTTTCTTGTGTTGACGGTGGCAAATTGTTTACCTGCTTTACCAGTCAAATCCCAGCCTCTTGTGTTGAGGTACTGACCAAGGGGATCATCGACTGGCATAAGAGTTTGAAGGCTGGCAAAGATACTGTCTGCTATTTTCTTGATGACGCATTTGAAAATAACGTTGCTAAAACAAATCTTTGCGCCATTCTGGAACAACATGGCCTGACTAACCTGCACAGCCTGTAAGGGAATGAGATGAAACTACATTTTGAATCTGACCTTACCTATCAGCAAAACGCCATAACTTCGGTCTGTGATTTGTTTGAAGGGCAAGAGAAATGGGAAAGCGAAATGACTGTTCTGGCCCCAGCTCAGGGTGCACTCTCATTTGAAGGCGCAACAGGTTCAATGCCTGTTAACCCACAAATACCCGAAGATGATGTACTGCTTAAAAAGCTGAACAATGTTCAGTTAAAAAACCAGCTTCCACCTTCACCTGTGCTCGACAGCCATGATTTTACTGTTGAGATGGAAACAGGGACAGGTAAAACGTATGTTTACCTTCGCACCATGCTTGAGTTGAACAAACGCTACGGCATGAGTAAATTTATTATTGTTGTTCCTTCCGTTGCCATCAAGGAAGGCGTGTATAAAACACTACAAATCACTGAAGAACATTTCAAAAGCCTGTATGCGGGAGTTCCATACGAATACTATCTGTATGATTCGGCAAAACCTGCGGATGTTCGAAATTTTGCAACCAGTTCTGTTATGCAGATCATGGTAATGACTGTGGGTGCGATTAACAAAAAAGATGTTAACAAGCTCTATCAGTCCAGTGAAAAAACAACTGTGGACGATCTGGATAAGCCCATTGATTTAATCCGTGCTACACGTCCAATTATTATTGTCGATGAACCGCAAAGTGTTGATGGTGGCTTGAACGGTGCGGGTAAAACCGCACTTGATGCTATGCACCCCATGTTCACCTTACGCTATTCAGCAACACATATTCATAAACATCATATGGTGTACCGCCTTGACGCCATTGATGCTTACAACCAAAAACTGGTCAAACAGATCGAGGTTGCCGGGCTTGAAGTCCAGAATGCAAGCAACAGCCCTTATGTGAAACTGGTCAGTATTAATAGTAAGAAAAATGTTATCAGCGGTACTGTTCTTGTTGATATAGCCGATAAAAAAGGGAACGTAGATCGTTCAGAGATTACCGTATATGACGGTATGACACTTGATGACGAAACAGGACGTGATATTTATCAGGGTTACCGGATAAGCGAGATCCGAACGGGCAAAGAGGGTTATCTTACACTGGAAACACCTTCTGATACCTACTATATGAAAGTCGGTGATGTCGTGGGGGATATTGACCCTATGCTCATCCAGCGTCATATGATCAGACGTACAATCCGTGAACATCTGGATAAAGAACTTCGCCTGAATACTCAGCAAATCAAGGTTCTTACCCTGTTTTTCATCGATAAGGTTGATTTCTACCGTCAGTTCACTGAAGAAGGACAACGTGAACCGGGTGAATATGCCCGTATCTTTGAGGAAGAATATCTTAAAGCAATCAAAAGCCCTGCATATAAAGATTTACTCCCTTCTCATCCAGAACATGCTAAAGACGTTCATGATGGTTATTTCTCCATTGATAAAAAAGGTGCGTGGGCTGAAACAAGCGAAAGCAATAATACAGGCCGTGAAAATGCTGAGCGTGGTTATAACCTCATCATGAAAAATAAAGAGAAGCTTTTGAGTTTCTCGAATCCGGTGAGGTTTATTTTTTCACACTCTGCTTTGAAAGAAGGCTGGGATAATCCCAATGTGTTCCAGATCTGTAGCCTTCGAGAGATGGGAAGTGAACGAGAACGCCGCCAGACTTTAGGCCGTGGTCTTCGCCTGTGTGTTAACCAAGATGGTGAGCGTGTCCGGGATGACAGCATTAACATTCTGACCGTCGTTGCCAGTGAAAATTATCAAGCCTACGCTGAGCGCTTACAGTCTGAAATTGAGAATGAAACAGGCATCCGTTTTGGCATCGTCGAAAAAGATGCGTTTGCCCATCTGATCTTCTCTGATTCCTCACAAGTTGTAGGTATCATGGCTTCACAGGAGATATGGTCTGAACTACATGCTGAAGGTTATCTGGAAAAAACCGGGAAAATCACCAAAACACTGAAAGAGACTCTTTTCGATGGCACTTTTACTGTTAGCGAAAAGTTCCTTCCCCTTCAGGAGCAAATTGAATCTATCCTGCGTAAATCATCAGGACGACTCAATATAAATAATGCTGATGAGCGTAAAGTAATCAAATACCGGAAAGAGGTCTTAAACAGCCCGGAATTTGAAGCGTTATGGCAACGCATTAGTCAAAAAACATTGTATCGTCTGGCATTTGATGAAGATTTATTGATCAAATCCTGTACGAAATCACTTTTTGAAATGCAGCCTGTAGCAAAAGCAATGGTCAGTTTCAGTAAAGCCACCATAAAACAAAGCCAGTCAGGTCTTGGTGTTGAAGTTCAGTCAAATGGAACGACAAGCTCTGTAATAGATGTTGCAGAGCAGCCACTGCCAGATATTCTTGGTGTTCTGCAGGAGAAAACGGGCCTGACAAGACGCAGTTTATGCACCATCCTGAAAGAAAGTGGAAGACTCGCTGATTTTGCTAAAAATCCACAGCAGTTTATCAGTGAAGCTATCACCAGAATAAACTACTGCAAGCGCCTGTCTATTGTTGATGGTATTAAATATTATCCACTAAAAGGAGAGGTGTATGCGCAAAGCCTGTTTATGGATAAAGAACTGACGGGATATGCCCGTAATCTTTTTGAAACTTCGGCTAAGTCAGTTTATGAATACGTTCCAAAAGATTCTGAAGTCGAAAGCCGTTTCGCTCAGGAACTCGAAGAACAGGATGAAGTTAAGCTTTATGTGAAGCTGCCGGGATGGTTTAAAATCCCGACACCATTAGGGACTTATAATCCTGACTGGGCCTTAGTCATTGAGGATAATGGTGAAGAACATATCTATTTTGTTGTCGAGACTAAAAGTAAACACATTGGTCTTGGTAATGAAGAAGATGCGAAGATAGCCTGTGGAACAGCGCATTTTAGTACTTTAAAAGCAGAAAAAATCAATGCAGCAAAATATGTTCGAGCCATAGATCTTACAGAAATAATGAGCAGCCTATAAATTATATAAAATGGCCTTTTAGGAGGCCAGTTTATAATTTAAAAATTAAAACATAAAAAATAAAAAATACATATTCAGTTTTATTATGTCTTCCGTGGTTAGCAGCAGGTATAGTAACACCATGCTCAAAAAATTTTCATGAATATGGGATATAAGGTTTTAACCTTTTTTAATTATATACATTAGCACTACGTTTTTTGGTCTATTTTCTGCTGCTGTTGGCACTTGTCTTGAAGCATCCAACTTCTGAGGAATCCATCTATTTGCTTCTGTATGATTATTCAAAGTTAAATTATTACCAAAATCTCTATTTACAACACTGGTATCATAATATGTAGCTCCTGATTGAAGATTTGAAGGTAGACTACTTATCGAGACATCACCATCCAAACCGAAAAATAAACTACCAGTTATGTTCCTTATAGCATCACTTTGCGAAGATAGTATTGCCCTATTTGATTCAGAATCAACGCCAGCACCATGATCCCAAGCTCTGACAAATTGCCCTCGTATATCTGGAACCACACCAGAAGGATACAGAGTTGCCAATGTTGGATTTTTGCTCTTATCAAAAGCCTGTCCGTTTAATTCCAACCAGCCAACCGGAGCATTGGATGTTCCCCACATTTTTATTGTTCCGGGCTGTTCACCAGAAAAATTCCACACACCATTAACACAAGATAAAATCTGACCATCTACTGTTCGTCCCTGTAATCCATTAGATTGACATTCTTTGCCAACCTCAGCCTGTCCGTTCAATTGAACAAATTCTCCCACCGTAGCGCGTCCAGTGGATTCTAATGTAGCACCTTTGACGTTTTGGGATGATTCTATGTTACCCGTTCCAATTGTATTTATTGAACCATCATAATTAACATTGACACCAACAGCCCCACTTTGAGGGTTTCTAAGTTCAATCTTTCCATTTACTGCGAATACAATACTGGTATAGTCATCTGAGAGCACATCGATTTGTTTCTGACCTGATATTTTTATCTCAAAATCATCACCACCAGCATCTCCTCCTAATCCAATATTATTTCCATAACCATTTTTAGCATAAACCCAATTTCCTGCTGAAATATTACCTCCAGCATCAATTTTTCCAGTAGCTTTAATGTTTCTTGCTTGTAGGTCGCCTGTCGTCGTAATGTTGCCAGTGGCATTAAGTGCGGCGACATTGTTGATATTGTGTCCGTCAAGATTTAGATCGCCAGTCATAGGCAAAGTTCCATCTCGTCTTAAATAAACAGAATATAAAGCACTATTAAAACCTACGCGGAAAGCTAATTGCCCTGCAGAGGTAATATTATTGAAATTGGCAGAAGTTTCTGACCATTGACCACCATAACCAAAAGCATTTGATGTAGTTCTGGTCATTCCGCTATCAATACCCGCTGTTTGCATGGCTTTCCCTAATAAATCATAACGTGTTTTTCCGCCTTCAATCCATGCCGTCGATGTCGTTATAAGACCATTAATAACATAGTTAGGTGTAGTTCCATCACGTTTTAATATGATTTTATACGAGGATTTATTAGCATTAGTGCCTGTATAGGCTGAAGGTAGTAAACCTTCATTAATCAATGTCTGGTAAGTAATTTCACATACTGAACCTGAACAGGTTCTTGGTCCCGGATCGGTTCCTGTTCCGGCAGCATTGGATAAGGTTGATAATTTATCATAACGGATATTTATATAGCCATTAACTGCTTCACCGATCTGTTTCATTTGTTGACCGACAGTAGAAGCCATTATACTCTCCTGTTCATTTTTCATATCCTGAAACTTCATAAAAGCCACCATCGTCCCAACACCTAAAACAAGAGTTAATTCTAGTAAAGAGAATCCTTTTTTCATTTTCATCGTCCTTTTTATTT
>NZ_JAGRQY010000046.1:0-5484 GCF_018223905.1 Klebsiella sp. 28 | reverse complement strand
ACGCCGGCCAACACAATGCCCGGCGCCGAGGCCGCCATCACCCCGACGGTGCCGGGCATTGTGTTGGCCGGCGTGGCGGTGTTCTGGCTGATGCATCGCCAGCAGCGCGCGGCCATGGTCTGATATGCATCCGGCGGTCTGGTAAAAAAATGCCGGGCCGCCGCCTTGCCTGTCCGCGTCCCCTGGCCTAAGGTAAGACATCATTCCCTGACGCTTATCGTCCCTATGGCTTACACCTCCCGTTTGCTCAATGCGATCCCTGGCATCCGCCACGCTTTTCTCGATGTCCATGAAACCGCCGCCTTTCCCTATGCCGAGCTGGCTCCGGTGAAGCTGGTGCATGGTAATGAGGTTCATCATTATCAGCAGCCGCTGCCGACGCGCCCGCACGCCGACGCGGTGTTTACCGCGGTAGCCGGGCAAAAGGTGGGGGTGGTGACCGCCGACTGTCTGCCGCTGCTGATCGCCTCGCGCGACGGTCGCTACGTCTGCAGCGTGCATGCCGGCTGGCAGGGGCTGGTCAGCGGTATTGTCGACAACAGTCTGGCCTGTTTTCGCCAGCAGGGGGTGGCATTGGCCGATCTGGTCATCGCCGTGGGGCCGTATATTCACCCCTGCTGTTACGAAGTCTCCGCCGGATTCTATCAGCAACTGCTGGACCAGCCCGGCGGTGACCGGGTGGCCCGCCATCGCCAGCGGCTGTTCCACTCCCGTTCGGGCCCGGTCAGCGATCCGCTCAAAGCCGCCGCGCGTGGCAGCGATAATCTGTGGTTTGATCTGCGCGCCTTTGCCGAAGCGATCTTCGCAGAGGCGGGGGTGGCGCCGGCGAGCGTTGAATGGCTGGGGAGTTGTACCTACTGCACCCCGCAGTCGCTGGGCTCCTACCGGCGCCGGACCCATTTTCCGGCGCCGAAGAGCTTTCAGTATTCGTGGATCATGCGCGAAGCCTGAGGCGGGCTCGCGCTAGAGCACCCGAAAACCGTGGGTGCCGTCGCGGGCCAGCTGATCCACCAGGCCATACTCCCACTCCAGATAGGCCTGCATGGCCTCGGCGGAATTATCGGTTCCTTCGTACGGACGACGATAGCGGTCACGGCGCTCGACGGCGAGGCCGCTGTCGCCATGCGCCAGCGGCAGACCGGCGGCGATCCACGCCAGCGTCCCGCCGGTAAGCAACTGCACCGGTTTACCGGTCAAGGCCGCCACCTCCGGCACCGCGTAGCGGGCCAGCAGACTGCTGCCGCAGGTCACCACGTAACGTTGGGCGGGAGGGATCACGTCCAGGGCCTGGCGCAGCTGCGAGCGCGTTAGCCACCACGCGCCGGGGATATGGCGAGCGACAAAGTTGGCGCTGGTGGTAAAATCGAGCACCACCGTACCGGGTTCTTCCAGCTGTTGTGCCAGCTGCGCCGGGCTTATCTCCTCCGCCTGCGGGCCGGGCGGCACCTCGGCGGCTGGCACCCCGCGTTCGCTCAACTGGCTGGTCGACAGCGCGCTCAGCCGCGCCGTCTCCCAGCCCATCTGCGCCAGCCACGAGCCGGTTATCGCCGCCCGGATGCCATCGTCATCCAGCAGCACAATGCGCGCCCCTCGTACGCTGGCGAAGTGGTCGGTCTCCTGCACCAGCTGGCCGCCTGGCGCGCTCAGGCTGCCGGGATAGTGACCCGCCGCGTACTCTTCGGGGCTGCGGACATCAAACAGGAAGGTGGTGCGGTCGCTCTGCTGCAGCCAGCGTTGCAGCGTGGCCTCATCGATGACCGCCACCCCGGCCCGTTCGGCAAAATGCGCCACCTCAGCGGCCCGGGCGCCGGAGGCGCGGGAGGAGGGATCGTATTGCCGCTGTTGCTGGTGCGCCAGCGTCTGGCCGGCCAGCGTCCAGCCGATAGTGCCATTGCGCAGGGCATGGACCGGGTTTGGCACGCCGGCGTTGATCAGCGACTGGGTGCCGATGATGCTGCGGGTGCGTCCGGCGCAGTTGACGATAACCGGCGTCTGCGGGGAGGGCGTCAGGCTCTCTACCCGCAGGGCCAGCTCGCCGCCGGGCACGCTGATGCTGCCGGGGATGCTCATGGTCTGGTACTCATCGAAGCGCCGGGCGTCGACGATCACCACCTCCTGCCGGCTGTCGATGAGCGCCTGAACCTCCTGGGCGCTGAGCGACGGTGTGTGACGCACGCTTTCCACCAGCTCGCCAAAGGCTTTACTGGCGGAGTTGACGTCCTGAAACAGCTCGCCGCCGCTGCGGCGCCAGCCGGCGAGACCCTCGGCCAGCAGGGCCACATCCTGATAGCCCCAGGACCGCAGCCGTTCGACGGCGATCTCCGCCAGACCCTCGCCGTTGTCGTAGACGGTGAGCGGGGTGGTGAAGCGCGGTATCCGCCGGCGGACCTCCAGCTCCAGTTTGCTGAGCGGCAGATTGACGGCAAACAGCGGATGAGCGGTGGCGAAATCGGCCTCTTCACGGACGTCGATCAGCGCCAGTTCACGACGGTCGAGCAGCGCCTGGCGGATCCCGGCGGCCTGGCGATAAGCGTAGGTGGACATAGTGGTTATCCTTGATGTTCGCGGGAGGAATCCCAGATATTGGGTAAATGGCGGTTAGAGTAGCCGGAGATAAACGGTTTCTGCTGCCCTTCCGGGGTATACACGGCGCGCTTCACCGCGCCGATATTGCCGCCGTAGACATGAATGCTGATGGAGACGCGATCCGCCAGCGCATTGCTGACGCGATGAATATCGCCATCGTCAGCGGATACTTTCTCCACTTGGCCTGCTTCCAGAAGCGTGGCGGCGCCGAGCGCGCGCGGTATGCCATCGGCATCCAGCTGGTAGCGCTGGTTTTCCTCCGCGCCGCGCAGCATCCCAATGGCCCCCCACACCCGGTGGTCATGGATCGGCGTCGCTTGCCCCGGTCCCCAGACGAAGCTGACAATCGAGAAGCGCTCCCCGGAGTCGGCATGCAGCAGATACTGCTGGTAATGGTGCGGATGCGGCAGGGTGTACTCTTCCGGCAGCCAGTCGTCGTAACGCACCAGCGCCGCCAGCCGCTGCGCCACGGCGTCAAGCAGCGGGGCGGTCTGGTGGTGTTCGCGGTGCAGGCGGTCTACCTCATGAATGAAATGGCGTAATTTTTCCAGTCGTGGTGCAGTCATGTGCGGTTCCTGTCAGAGGGACTGGTCAAAACGCTAACAGAGGCGTTAATATTATTTAAATGCAATTTACGCATATATTAATATGCAAATTTCACATAAGGATCCTATGCGCATTGACGATATCGACGCTTTGCTGGCCACGGTGCAGTTTTCCTCCCTCAATCAGGCCGCGGAATATCTGGGGATCACCCAGTCGGCCATCACCCGGCGCCTGCAGCGTCTGGAACAGGAGCTGAACGTCACGCTGTTAGAGCGCCAGACCCGCCCGCTGACCCTAACCGCCGCCGGACACCGGGTGTACGAGCAGTGTCTGAGCATTAAGCGTGAGACGAAAAAACTCTACAGCCTGTTGGATCCGGAAGGCGAGCCGCGCGGCGCGCTGCGTCTCGGCGTGCCGCAGAGTCTCAGCGAGATTGCCCTGCCGGCGGCGCTGTCGGCGCTGAGCCAGCAGTTTCCCGGACTGTCGCCGCAGATCACCTGCGGCTGGAGCGGACAGCTGCAGCGCCGGCTGGAAAACGGCGAGCTGGACGGCATGCTGGCGATGGGGCCCGCCCAGCAAAACTTCGCCGAGGGCTACAGCGGGCGCCTGCTGTGTCCCCTGGAGGTGGTGCCGATCGTCGGCCGGCGTTTGAATTTGCGCGCGTCATCCCTGCGGGAGTGCGCCGAACGGGGCTGGATCCTTAACCCCGACGGCTGTGGCCTGCGCGCCGGGCTCATTCGCGAGCTGCAGAGCCAGGGATTGCGGTTGACGCTCAACGTCGAGAGCGCGGGCGCGCAGCTGCAGATAGCGCTGGTGGCGCAGGGGCTGGGGCTGGGTCTGGTGCCGAGGGCGGTGCTGGCCAGCAGCCCGTGGCGGGACGAGGTTGCGGTCCTCAGCCTCAGCGATTTTCAGCCTGCGGTCTCACTGTGGCTGATCCACGCCCAGTATCTGGCGAACCTGCAGCCGCCGCTGGCCTTTTTTGCCAGCAAAGTGATGCAGCAGCTGACCGTATCCGACTGAAAGCACTATGCATTTTTGTTTAATGCTAATTAAGCATATTAAGATATGATAAAAATGCATTTTGCTCATTAACACGCTCTGTATAGGGTAATGACCAGCGCCGCTGTCGCGGCCACTCCATTACCCTGACGCAAGGAGTTGTTCATGAGCATTCAGTTTCTCGGCATGATTGGCCACCGCCTCTCTTCCGAAACGATTGCCCCGGTGGGGCCGATCTTTGACCGCGACTATATCGTTCGCTTTGCGCAAACCCATGAAGCCGCCGGGTTTGATCGTCTGCTGGTCGGCCACTGGTCCGATCAACCCGACGGCTTTCTGGTGACGGCCCTGGCCGGACTGTCGACGCAGAAAATTCAGTACCTGCTGGCCCATCGTCCCGGTTTTGTTTCCCCAACCCTTGCCGCGCGCAAATTCGCTACCCTTGAGCACCTGCTGGGGGGCCGCTTGGCGGTGCATATCATCAGCGGCGGCAACGATGCCGAGCAGCGCCGGGATGGCGATTATCTCGACCACGACCAGCGCTACGCCCGCACCGACGCCTTCCTCGACACCGTGCGCCAGGTGTGGACCAGCGAGCAGCCGGTGGATATTCACAACGATTTCTATCAGGCCGAGCAGGCCTGGTCCGCCATTCGCCCGCTGCAAAAACCGCATCTTCCGATCTATTTTGGCGGCTCGTCGGAAGCGGCCATCGCCGTCGCCGGCAAACATGCCGACGTCTTCGCGCTGTGGGGCGAGTCGCTGGCGCAAACCGGCGAGACCATCCAGCGCGTACGCGCCGAAGCGGCGAAACACCAGCGTGATATCGGCTTCAGCGTCTCGTTCCGGCCGATTATCGCCGACAGCGAAGCCGAAGCCTGGGAGAAAGCCGAGCATATCCTGCACGTCGCCACCGAGCAGGCGGCGCAGCGCGGAGGCGGGTTCAAAGCCAAACCGGACAGCATCGGCGCCCAGCGGCTGCGGGCCACCGCGGCGCAGGGCAGAGTGGTAGACAAACGTCTGTGGACCGGCATCGCCCAGCTGGTGGGCGGCGGACATAATTCCACCGCGCTGGTGGGCACCCCGGAGCAGGTGGCGGATGCGCTGCTCGACTACTACGACCTCGGGGTGCGTAACTTCCTGATCCGCGGCTTCGATCCGCTGAACGACGCGGCCGACTATGGCCGGGCGCTGCTGCCGATCGCCCGGGAAAAAGCCGCCCGGCGTGCGGTGGCGGAGCGCGCATCGTGATCCATCCTGAGCGCGACGACTGGGCCCGGCAGCTGACGGCGCTCCGCCAGCAGATGGCGGAGCAGGCAGCCAGCCTTGACGCCAGCGGCGAGTTTCCCTGGC
>NZ_JAGRQY010000045.1:0-26082 GCF_018223905.1 Klebsiella sp. 28 | reverse complement strand
CGCTGATAAGTTTATAAATCCACGTCTTGCCGAACCCGGTTTTCCTTATTACTTCTGATAAGCGAATAAGTTTTAAAGTTTTATCTGTTTTGTTTTGAACCATGTTTATCTCCTGTTTTTTTACGTAATATCTTGGATATTTCGTTTTTTAGTATGTTGTTCGATGGAGATAATTCTAGGATTTTGGCTGGTTCTAAACTAGGGATGTTCACCAACCGTGAGTTTCGCAGAAATTTTTGGAGGGATACTCTTTATAGGGACGTTCGCAGGTTGTGAACATCCCTTGTGTTTACTTTTTGTTTTTATCCGAGGATTTATCGTTAAGTGTTATCACATCAACGATACCCCAATCCTTCAACATATTGTTTTTAATATAGAAATCATTTAAAACCTTGAAGTACTCATCGTTATCAAGATAACTTTTCGCGTAATCATAATCAGTATCTTTGATGTTCTCACTACTTCTGGCCCCATTATTACCATGCAGGATGTCAGCTAAAATGGTGAAAGGTATGTTCTTACCTTCGTTGTAGAGCTGTTCCCATGAAATCAAATCCATCAAAGGGATGACTTTGTAATCAAGTATTCTTTCAAAGGTCTTATGACCAAACCTAAATTTTCGTTTCGGGGGTTTAGGCGTTTTCAGGTGCTTTTGCCATAGAGCAATCAGTACTTTCAGATGTTCTGCGAGATCGTCACTGCTGGCTTCTTCCAAGTCAATTTCAATCAGCATCTTGTTAGCAGGGTTCATGCCTCCTTGTTTCAGATACTCAGAGATGTAGTCGGAACTCACTGCAACAGGGTCTGTTTGCTCTGAAGTCTCCAGCCGATACATAGCCCGCCCATAGTTGAACAATTGAACTCTGGTCATTGGTCTTACAGCATAGCTATGCGACAGTCTGTGATTGTCTGAAATCCAGTCTGATTTAAGTATCACATCACCACATCGGATTGTGGCATCATGGTATATCGCTTGCATTTGATTATCTTTGCCTGCTGTTTCCCATTGTTGTCTTGTTTTGTAAGCCAACATCCGTCTTTCAAGCTCTGCATAGATTTGTTCTAAGGTGAGGTCTTTAAGGCCATCATATCGGCGTACATCAAACCAAGATAACGCTGCCCTGATTTCTTCCATTTCCTTTTGTGTAGTCATTGTTCTACCGATTGCTTTTGTGTTTCCTAAACGTTAGCCCATTCAACATGATAGAGAAAGTGGAAAAGAGGAGCGGGTTTTCAAAATGGTGTGAGCACAGTAAGTGACCTTGGAGGTCAGTGCTTTCACCTTGACTAAACATGATTTATTTAATAAACAATAACCAATTGTTTTTCATCATTTATTTTAACAAAAATAACGACAACATCATGTTGATAATGAAAGAAAATTTAGATACGCATAGTCAGATGATTATGACAACAACCAATTGTTTTTAATTGACATTTTTACCACAAGAAAACAATAATGATGGTAAATATGTTGGTAAAAATATGGCTATATTTAACAAAGGCAGTAATAAAAGGAGATGTAGATGAAGTTCGAGTCCAGTCAGAGGAGCCAAATTTAAAAATCCCGCTCTGGGAAACCTGAGCGGGATTTTTGCTTTCCGTGATCCTCTCCGCTCCCCAAGCATGCAATCTTATCCTGGTGTAGGTGCTATTTTCTTGCTATGAGGCAAGCTGAACGGCCGTGAGCCCCACGCTCCCGCAAAGGCTTAAATAAAGGCGGTTTAACCGTGCCGGACCATACCTGGGTGTAAGGCAATCATGCGCGGTTCCAAAAAAGATCGGCAATACCGCCGCTTCTGACATCTCTCCGCCAGCGGGTATAAGCAGCATCGTACCGTAGGTACCGTCCAAGGTTCCGTATGTGATCCCCGCAGGTGAAAAGCAGCGATGCTGCTCCCAACCTTATGGCTACAGACTTTCGATCCGGCGGTAACCGCTGGGTCTGCCGCTGCGTAGCAGACGATCCCGATCCGGCAGTTACCTTTACAGACAGCGCGGGCTGCCCAAATGCATTTTCCACTGGCGGAAAGACCCGTAACGCTTAGGGTAGCCTGGCAATAACCTTAATCTCGAACTTAAATCCATAAAGCCACGTCACGCCGATCCCGGTCAGCGTAGGGTAAGGCGCTTCTCCCCAATATTCTGGCAGGATACTCCAGATAGCGTCGAGATTTGACTCAGGATCGACGACAAAGAGGGTAACATCAACCACGTCCTCAAACGTGCAGCCCGCCGCTGCGAGCACAGCATTAAGATTTTTGAACGCCAGCCTGACCTGTGCTTTCAGATCGTGCTCAGGCGAACCATCCTCGTGGCTACCCACCTGCCCCGAAACAAACAAGAAACCATTGGATTTGATGGCCGGTGAATAACGATTGCGCTCATAGAGCGCCTGACGACCGAAGGGAAAAACGGCTTCGCGTGCTGTCATGTTTGTACCTTTATGCTGGGGCGAAATCAGCCCGGTGAATGTAAAGGCACTGTACAACGACGAGATCGGGCGGATAAACAAGCGACTTTGTCCCTCATTGTTTGTAATATCCAAACAATCGATGAAAGACAGGATAAGAAATGGATCGTTTCGATGCAATGCGCGCCTTTGCTCGGGTGGTAGAGGCAGGGAGCTTCACGAAGGCTGCCCAAACGCTTCATATGAGCAAAACCACGGTGACGCAACTCATTCAGCAGCTGGAATCGCGCCTGCGCGTCAGATTGCTCCATCGCACCACCCGCAAGCTCGGTGTGACTCCCGATGGCGCGGTCTACTACGAACGCGTCATTCGTCTGCTGGCGGACATGGAGGATGCTGAAAACAGCCTGTCCAGTGCGGCGATGACGCCCAGGGGACGGCTACGGGTGGATGTACCGAGTCCGCTGGCCCGCCTTATTCTGGTGCCGGCGCTACCGGCTTTCCACGCCCGCTACCCTGATATCCAGATCGACATGGGTGTGAGCGACCGGGTAGTGGATCTGATCGGCGACAACGTGGATTGCGTTCTGCGCGGTGGTCAAATCACCGACCAGTCCCTAATCGCACGCCATGTCGGCGATTTGCAAATCGGCGTCTACGTCGCCCCCAGCTATGTGGAACGCCTTGGCGCTCCCGCACACCCGCGCGAGCTGCAAAATACTGACCATTGCATAGTGGGATTCTTGTCCTCACGCACCAGTAAGATTGATCCTTTGGTACTGTGCAGTGAGAATGAACGTATTGAAATCACGGGCAACTACGTACTTGCCGTGGATGATGGCAATGCTTACCTCGAAGCTGGGTTAGTTGGCTTAGGCGTGATTGCGCTGCCCAACTATATGGCGGCAGCGCATCAGGCCGTTGGCGCTTTGATTCCATTATTTACACAATGGCGGATTAGCCCAATGCCCCTGTACCTGGCGTTTCCACCGAACCGCCATGTCAACGCCAAGCTGCGCGTTTTTATTGACTGGATCGTTGAATTGATGGAGCAGCATGTCCCCATTGCCAACAATCAGTGACGCCATCCCCTGATTCGCTTATCAGCGGCGATGGGGTTCAGCGGTAGTGACTGTGGTCAGGCGTGTTTTGACAATAGGGATTCAGCAGAACTCATCCGTCTTATATTCTGGATAATGGCTATCATAAAGGGGATCTTCGCTTTCATGGACAATGGCAGCCAAAAAAAAGATCCTCAGTAACAATATTAAGTCCATAGATATATTTGCAGACTTTATCATCCCCTCCTGAGCATCTCCTGGCGCCCTCATTAAAACGCCATCACAGCCACTGTTGATAAGTTAAGGATCGGTTTCCCGATCCTTATTCCCAACAACGTTGAATGCATCGTCAGCAAAAGAGCCTTCTTACAATAGCCGTTAATCAGACTAAACGACCCGCTACAAACTTCCCTGCGCCGCTGTGGCGCTGATATTCACCGGCATGCCGGAGCGGCGCTGCAGGGTTTGCTCGGCCTGCGAAGGACTCACTCCCGGCCCCTGAGTAAACTCGCGCAGCGCCGAGGTCATCGGCAAGGGGACTTTTCTGTCGGATTCAAACTCCGCGCGGTTGCGCGACAGCGGCTCGTGCACCTCCAGCCAGTGACTGCCGTCCGGCTCCACGCTGTACTTCACCGGCTGATCGATCAGCTGAACCCGCGTCCCAACCGGCACGTTATCAAACAGGAATTTAATATCGTCATTGCGCAGGCGAATGCATCCCTGGCTGACGCGCAGCCCGATACCAAAGTTGGCATTGGTGCCGTGGATGGCGTAGAGCCTGCCGATGTAGATCGCATACAGCCCCATCGGGTTATCGGGCCCGGGGGGCACCATCGCCGGCAGGGTTTTGCCCTCTTTCGCATACTCGCGGCGGGTATTGGCGGTTGGCACCCAGGTGGGGCCTTCCTGCTTACGCTCTACTGCCGTCACCCAGTTACGCGGGGTTTCGCGTCCGGCCTGGCCAATGCCGATTGGCAGGACTTCCACGCTGTTGCCCAGCGGCGGGTAATAATAGAGACGCATCTCCGCGACGTTGATGACGATCCCCTCCCGCACGGTGTCAGGCAGGATCAGCTGTTGCGGAATGGTCAGCGTCGAACCGGAGCGTGGCAAATAGACATCGACCTCGGGGTTGGCTTCCAGCATATTGCTTAACCCCTGGCCGTACTGGGCGGCAAAACTTTCCAGCGGTTGGGTGTTGTTCTCCGGCACGGCGATGGTAAATGCGCTGCCCACCAGACGACTTCCCTCCGGCGGCAGCGGATAGCTGACGGCCAGCGCGCCGTGGCTGGCGAGCAGCATCAGCGCAGAACAAAGTAATTTCACACGCCGCATCGTCATTTTCCCTTCCTCAGTCGCGACTCTCGTGTGTGAATTATAGCGTTATTTCCTCGCCTCGATCCGCTGACCCACAATGACTTAAATCTGATAGTCGATTACGGCCTCTTCCGGCTCCATCGCCTGACGCTTAATCTCATCCAGCGACAGTCCGGCATTGCACAATTCGATAAAGCGCCAAACGTAATTCCGCTGCAGCTGGCCCCGCTTCAGTCCCAACCACACGGTATTGGCATCGAACAGATGGCGGGTATCAAGACGCGTAAAGGTGTCCGCTTCCCGGGCATCACCGGACTGCTCGGCGACCAGCCCGACGCCCAGCCCCAGCTCCACATAGGTCTTGATCACATCGGAATCCTGCGCGCTCAGCACGATATCCGGCATCAACCCCTTGCGGTTGAACGCCTCATCAATGCGCGAACGGCCAGTGATCCCCTGGCGGTAGGTGATTAACGGCCAGCGGGCGATCGCCTCCAGCGTCAGGGGAGAAACCTGCGTCAAAGGATGCTCCTTCGGCACCAGCAGGCTGTGATGCCAGCGGAACCAGGGGAAAGCCGCCAGCGTCGGATCGTTGCTCAGGCGCTCGCTGGCGATGCCGATATCCGCTCCGCCGTTATGCAGCAGCGCTTCGATTTCCTGCGGGGTACCCTGCACCAGCTCGACGCGAACATCTGAGAACAGCTCGCGGAAAGCTTTAATGACCGGCGGCAGGCTGTAGCGCGCCTGAGTATGGGTGGTGGCGATAGTTAAGACGCCTGACGCATCGTTAGTGAAGAGATCCGCCAGCCGCCGAACGTTACTGGCTTCATTGAGGATCCGCTCGGCAATCGATAACAGCGCTTTACCCGGCTCGGTCATGCCTAACAGGCGTTTGCCGCGGCGGATAAAGATCTCAATCCCCAGCTCCTCTTCCAGTTCCCGGATATGGCGACTGACGCCTGACTGCGAGGTATAGAGCATATTCGCGACTTCCGTCAGGTTGTAATCCTGACGGGCCGCCTCACGGATAATTTTCAGCTGCTGGAAGTTCACCCTTTCCTCCGGGCCAATGGACTTAACGTATCTGCTATTGTTAAAGTCTGTTGTCCCAGGTAACAAATAATAAAAACCAGCAACTTATTCCTTAAGAGAATATACCCTAACTGACCAGCTGCAGTTCACGGTTTTCCAGCGATGGGCGGCTCACCAGAGACAGCAGGATCTCTTTCACCGCCTGCGCCTGCGGCGACAGACTGCCGCGAGCCGACATGTTCAGCGACAGCGACAGGCTCATTGAAGGCGTGCTGATCCGCGCCATCCAGCCGTTCGCCGCCCCGCACAGGGAACGAGCAGCGGATTCCGGTAACACCGTCGCCCCCATGCCGCTGGCGATGGCCGCGGTCAGGGTGGTGATGGATTCGATCTCGCCGATAATTTTCGCCGACAGACGACGCAGGGTGAATGCCTCGGTGACCCGCGCCCGCACTGCGCTGTAATCGCGCGGCAGGAACAGGTTCATCTCCGCCACCGCAGTGAGATCCACGCTCTGCCCCGGGCAGTCGCGGGTGCCGACCAGGTAAAGGTCTTCTTTCAGCAGCGGCTGGCTGACGATGCCTGCCACCGGCGAACGCTCATAGAGCACCGCCATATCCAGCTGGCCCGCCAGCAGCTTGTCATTCAGCGCTGTGCCGCTGCTCTCCTGCAGATAGACCATCACCTCGGGCAACTCATTGCGCACCGTTTGCAGCAACGGCATGGTAATGGCGGAGGCCGCGGTGCCCGGCGCCAGGCCGATCGACACCTGACCACGCAGCGTCTGGCCGACGTTATTGACCGCCAGCTGCGCCTGCTCGCACTGGCGCAGGATAGTGCGCGCATGGGTGTAGAGAATTTTACCGGCTTCCGTTGGCGTGACCCCTCGCTTGGTGCGTATCAGCAACTGCTGGTCCATTTCACCTTCCAGGGTCGCGACCTGTTGGCTGAGGGCCGGTTGGGCGATATGCAAGACTTCAGCGGCCTGGGTCAGACTGCCGATATCGACGATTTTCACAAAATATTTCAGTCGTCTTAAGTTCATTTTGCCTCCTGTAAGGAACGCCAGCGTCAACGCTGGGAGTATGATGCACTGGCTTTTGCAATTTGCTTGCCAGCTTTGCATTTCCTCGGCTGTCGCCCGCCGCAGGCAGCGTTATAAGGGATAGTGATAGCAATTCGGTTTTTATTTGCCCGGTAAGCAGATTGTGGTATGCCCCATTAGGGGTACATTCGCACTACAACGGTGCAACATGGTGAAAAAAACAGCGCATGGGTGGCGATTGCTGAAATTGTCAGCAGTCGAACGCAATTCTTTGAATCAGGCTTTGACAAGGCCGGATGGCATCGTTAATATGCGCCCCGTTCACACGATTCCTCTGTAGTTCAGTCGGTAGAACGGCGGACTGTTAATCCGTATGTCACTGGTTCGAGTCCAGTCAGAGGAGCCAATTATCTGTTTTCATGCATCCTTGCGAATCTTTATCTGATGTTGATTCAACAGGTTAGTGTGAAAACTCTTCTCGGTGCATTTTGATTTTACCCTACGCATCGGGAAAAATTGGTGGTCAAATCTGGGGTCAGGTTAGTTCGATAATGGAGTGACCCCCATATGTCCCTTACCGACGCAAAAATCCGCACCCTCAAGCCTTCTGATAAACCCTTTAAAGTCTCCGATTCTCACGGTCTGTATCTGCTGGTTAAGCCGGGTGGCTCCCGCCACTGGTATCTCAAATACCGTATTAGCGGTAAAGAATCCCGCATTGCGCTGGGTGCCTATCCAGCCATCTCCCTGTCTGATGCGCGACAGCAACGTGAAGGTATCCGTAAAATGCTGGCGCTGAATATCAACCCGGTACAGCAGCGGGCTGCTGAACGTGGCTCACGAACACCGGAGAAAGTTTTTAAAAACGTGGCGCTGGCGTGGCATAAAAGTAACAGGAAATGGTCGCAGAACACCGCCGACCGTCTGCTTGCCAGCCTGAACAATCACATCTTTCCGGTCATCGGGAACCTACCTGTATCAGAACTTAAACCCCGTCATTTCATTGACCTGCTGAAAGGGATCGAGGAAAAAGGTCTGCTGGAGGTTGCGTCCCGCACACGGCAGCACCTGAGTAACATAATGCGCCATGCGGTCCATCAGGAGTTAATCGATACGAACCCTGCAGCAAACCTTGGCGGCGTGACCACACCTCCTGTCAGACGGCACTATCCTGCCCTGCCGCTGGAGCGGCTGCCTGAACTGCTTGAACGTATTGGGGCATATCATCAGGGCCGTGAACTGACCCGGCATGCCGTTCTGCTGATGCTGCATGTGTTCATTCGCTCCAGTGAACTGCGTTTCGCCCGCTGGTCAGAGATTGATTTCACAAACCGAGTCTGGACGATACCCGCGACGCGAGAACCCATTATTGGCGTGCGTTATTCCGGCCGCGGGGCAAAAATGCGAATGCCGCATATCGTCCCCCTCTCAGAACAGTCCATCGCCATTCTGAAACAGATTAAGGATATCACCGGTAATAATGAACTGATCTTCCCCGGCGACCATAACCCGTATAAGCCAATGTCTGAAAACACGGTCAATAAGGCACTGCGGGTGATGGGTTACGACACGAAAAAGGATATCTGCGGTCACGGCTTCCGGGCAATGGCATGCAGTGCGCTGATGGAATCGGGTTTATGGGCAAAGGACGCAGTAGAACGCCAGATGAGTCATCAGGAGCGCAATACCGTGCGCATGGCTTATATTCATAAGGCAGAGCACCTAGAAGCCCGCAAAGCGATGATGCAGTGGTGGTCGGATTATCTGGAAGCATGCCGAGAATCTTATGCACCGCCTTATACAATTGGTAAAAATAAGTTTATCCCATAATATACTAACGAATCCCACACTCTGGCAAATTACCACCACCTCCACAGGAGGTGGTTCTATATAGACTTTTATCAACTTCATGACGAAAAACACCTATTTTATCCCAAAAGAAGACAATAGAGTCACAGAGGAATCAAAGAGCGACTCAATTGTCTTTGGACAGTCTGGTTGTGAGGTTAGAAAACAGTTACTCCTACACCATTAAATAGGGCGCAATGCTCGCTAATTTCTCCCGGGTTTCTGTCAGTTCGCGTTCCGGCGTAGATTGCGCGATGATTCCCGCCCCCGCCTGTATCCAGCAGCGCTGGCTATCCTGAAATACGGAACGCAGAACTAGCGCTGCATCAAAGCGCGTATCGTCCAGCAGCAGGATTGCGCCGGAATAAAGCTCTCGCGGCGTCTTCTCAATTTGCATAATCGCGTTCAGAGCAGCATTTTTAGGGATACCTGAGGCGGTAATCGACGGAAACAGCACGGTAAACGCATCCCAGGCATCCTTGTTTTCCGCAAGCTGACCGCTCACGCCAGACCCCAGATGCTGAACGCTGCCGCGCTGGCGAACCGACATTAAATCTTCAACCACCACGCTGCCCGGCTGGCAAACGGCCTCCAGTTCAGCAATAGCTTCTTTGACAGAAAGGATATGCTCAAGCACCTCTTTACTGTCGTGCAGCAGTTCTGCCTCTTTCGCCTTATTATGCTCCGGGTTTCCCATGCGATCGCGGGTGCCCGCAAGCGGTTCAGTGACCACTTTATTGCCCGTCACTGACATCACCAGTTCCGGGCTAAAGCCCAGCGCTTCGCGTCCTTCCTGACGGAACATAAACGAGCGCACAGGTGTGTTTGCCTGCCGCCCGTATAACAGCGTGGCGGGCATATCAATCCGCGATGGCAGGGGAATGGCGCGCGAGACAATCACTTTGACATACTCGCCACGGCGGATCTCCGCAACGGCGCGCGCAACCTGTTGTTTATATGCCTCACCATTGAGGGCGGTATCCACCGCCAGTGGTGCGTTCTGCGTCGTTGTACCGGCCTCTTTTACCCACTCGCACAAACGTCGGCACCCGTCGGCGGAGTCCGCATAAACGGTGACATTTCCCTTTTCAAAAATAAGTTCTTCACGGGGAACGGTTAACGTCAGCAGCGGCCACTCCCCGGCGTTAAAGGCAATCCCCCGCGCATGCGCCGCAAAGTTGAACCCAACCTGTCCATATACCCGACGTCCTTTCACCTGAGGATGCGCCATAAAACGACGCGCGCAGTCGGCAATGGAATCCACCGCCCATTTTTGCTCCCCGGCATCATCAATAAATGTCGCCTGCGTTCCGTCGGCATTAATGTGCAGCCGTGCCTGGCACCCTTTGCCTAAATACCAACAGGGTTGACGCTCATAGACATAACACTCTTCTTCTGCGAACTGGCGTAAAACGCCAGAAATCGTCGGTAGCCATTGTTCCTCTGGTAACGCCAGATGTAGAAATTCACTGATTTTCATCCCTTACCTCTCTGTGTTATTCCCGGATCAATCAATTGCGCTTGTCATCAGTTCTCTTGCCGAATGCAGCCGGATATAAGCAACCCACGCCGCCAGCAACGTGAATGCCCCGGCAAACAGGAAGCAGGCCGCATAGCCAAAATGTTGAGCAACAACGCCACCGATAACGCCTGCCAGAATGGCGATTGCCGCGTCAGTACATTGAAAGAGGGTGAAGTCGACACCGGCCTGCAAAGGCGATGAAAGCGACATCAGCGTGGCGTAAAGACAGACCAGCGCGCAGGCCAGCGAAATGGACTGGACAATGACCAGACACTGGAGAATCGGCAGCAGCAGATGACCCGGCGCCATCATGAGCGTCATCACCACCGCCAGCAGCGCGATCCCCTGGACGCCATAAGCCGTCAACAGCGCTCTGCCGGGTGAGGTGTATTTCATCAGCAATCCGCCGGCCAGCGTTCCTGCTATGCCCGCTGCAATATTGCCGCCGCTGAACAGCGCGCCCAATGCGGACATGCTCAACCCATGATCCAACAACAGCGGTGCCAGAAGAGGCAGCACAAACCGCATGCCTGAATTCAGCATCAATACCAGCAGTAAGCCCAGGCGCGCCTGCTTCCTCCTTAGCGCATAACCTAACGCCGGAACATGCGGGATAGTCGCTGTTCGCGTCGGCTCCGTAATGCGCCACAGCGGGAGTGACAGCGCCATAATCAGCACCGCCATCATCAGCATGGCGACAGGCCAGCCGGATGCCGCCGACAGCATCAGGAACACCCCGCCGCCGCACATCATTCCCAGATAGCTGCCGCCGACCTGCACGCTGTTTCCCCAGCCGTAACCCGTGCGGGTCAGTTGATCGACGCAAAAGCCGTCGCTGGCGATATCAATGGTGGAGGCGACCGTGCCTGCCACCATAAACAGAACAAATAACGCGACGATTTGCGTATCGGGGAATCCCCCTTCTCGCCCAAACCAGCCAATCGCTGCGGCAATAGTCAGGATCGCCGCTAGCGCGACCTGACCACGCAGGATTAACATGCGGGAACGGCGTTCCTGGCTACCGGGCGGAAGCCGCCAGCGCTCGATCCATGGCGCCCAAATAAACTTCAGCGCCCAGGCATAAACAGGGTTGTCGCACCGGCAAGCGCCAGCGAACCGCCAGCAGCGCGCACCAGCGCGGGTAAGGACTGCATAGACAGCGCCGATACCAGACTCTGCGTCACATAGACGCCGGCAATAGCAAAAATCACCCGCCCGGTCGTCAACGTCAGCGGTTTCACATTCGACTGAACATCACTCATGCACCCACTCTCCAGACGCGGAAACCCCGTCGTCGCGCCACACGCGCGCGGCCATTTGCGCCTGCCACAGCGCCTGATAACGTCCATGATGTGAGAGCAATTGCGCATGAGTACCCTGCTCAACCACCTGTCCCTCTTCCATCACCAGAATGTTTCCGGCCCCGGCGATGGTGGATAAACGGTGAGCGATGATAATCACCGTCCGGTTGTGAACCAGGTTATCGATCGCTTTTTGCACCGCCAGCTCGCTTTCAATATCCAGCGCGGCAGTCGGTTCATCGAGAATGACGACCGGCGCGTTTTTCAATAACGCTCTGGCAATGGAAATCCGCTGGCGCTCGCCGCCCGATAGCTGGCCGCCCATCTCTCCCATTGGCGTCAGCCAGCCTTGCGGAAGACGGGAAATAAACTCAAGGCACTGCGCCGCGCGGGCGGCCTCTTCTACCTCCTGCCGCGTCGCCTGTGGGCGCGCGATACGGATATTCGCCAGCAGCGTGTCATCAAACAGCCAGACATCCTGGAAAACAACAGAAATCAGGCTATTGAGCTGTTCCGGCGTCAGGCGGCGAATATCGACGCCGCCAATAGAAATCTGCCCTTGCTGCGGATCGGCATAGCGCATTAACAGTTTGGTGACCGTAGTTTTGCCTGCGCCGGAGGCACCCACCAGCGCGCTCATACTGGCTGCCGGGAACGTCAAAGAAACATGATTAAGCGCGTGGCCGTCGCCTTCTTCGTAGCGATAGCTGACGTTGTCAAAGCGGATATCGTAACGTTCCGGCATCTCGCTTTGCTCTGCGACGGGAAGCGGTGCTATCGCCATAAACCGCTCAATCCGTTGCAGGGCGCTGGCGATCAGTTCCACAACCGAGGTGTAGCTGATAAACATCGCCATCGGTTCTGCGAAGCGCATAATCATCGCGACGGCGGCAATCAAAAAGGCGAGGTTCAGAGTGCCCGTCACTACCCAGACGATCCCGGATAACACCACCACCTGTAGGCCCAACTCCACGACGCTGGCGATCAGCATCGTCGCGCCAGCGCCCTGACGGTGAGTGCGGGTCTGTAAGTTTTCCAGCGCATTGAAATGCGCCAGCAGCGCCCGGCTTTTATCGGCATCGCTGCCGCAGGTGCGCAATACCATCATCCCCTGAGCAAATTCAACGATATCGCCGCTCAGACGCTGGTGCGCTTCCCCCAGCGTCTGCATTTGTCGCCGCATCGCCGGGCGGCGCCAGTAATAAAACGGCACCAGCAGAGGGAAGATCAGCAACATCACCAGCCCCAGCCGCCAGTCTATCCACAATGTCGCCAGCGACGCCGTCAGCGGCGTGACAATGGTGAGCAGCAAAATATTGGCTATCGCAATAACATAATTGAGGTTTTCATCCACGTTGCCCAGCAGCAAGGCGTTCATTTCACCCGCCCTGCCGCGCTGGAGCTTCTCCAGCGGCACGCGGCGTAACTGCTCGCCAAGTCGCAGGCGCAACTCATGGGTGGCCTGCGCCAGATGACCACGGTATTCAAAGCCCAGGCCATACCAGCGTAGCACCAGCGTCACAATTGCGGCGACGCTGAAGGCCATAGCCCAGTTAAGAAGTTGCGGCGCGTCTCCCCGTAACAGCGCATCAATGATCGGATAAAGACAGGCAAAGGCGATCCCCTGCATGAATGCCGCCAGCAACAGCGCCAGCATACTGCGTCGCAGCATCCTGGCCTGACTGCCAACGCTGGAGATAAGCTGGCGCCAGATGACGCGCCAGGCCAGGTTATCCGCAGGATTATTGTCTTTCATTTTCCACCACCTCTTCCTGTGTTCCACCCGGCACCCAATGCTGCGCCTGCTGATAGTGTTGCCAGAGCCGTTGATACAGGCCGCCCTGCGCCAACAGTTGCGTATGGTTCCCCATTTCCCTGAGCTGTCCGTCGGAAAACAGCAATATCACATCGGCCTGAGTCACCATTGAGAGACGATGCGCGACCATGATGACCGTCCGGCCACGCATGGCCGCCGCGAGCGCCTTGATAAGCGCCGCTTCGTTTTCCGGGTCAGCAAACGCCGTCGCCTCATCGAGCACCAGGATGGGGCGATCCTGCAAAAGCGCCCGGGCGATAGTAATGCGCTGCCGCTGGCCGCCGGAGAGAAATACCCCACGTTCCCCGACTCGTGTGTTGTAACCTTCTGGCAGAGCGCTAATAAAATCATGGGCCTGCGCCACTCTGGCCGCCGCTATTACCGCCTCCAGCGGCGTATCCGGCGCGCCCAGACGAATGTTATTGGCTATCGTGTCGGCAAAAAGGAAGTTGTCCTGAAACACAAACGAGAGTTGCTTCATCAGGGTGTCCGTCTGCATATCACGCAGATCCACGCCGCCAATACGGATATGGCCTTTGTCCGGGTCGGCGTAACGCAGCAGCAAGCGCGCCACGGTGCTTTTTCCGGCGCCGCTTGGCCCGACCAGCGCCACAATTTGCCCGGCAGGCACATGAAAGCTCACCTCCTGCAACGCGGCGCCAGTACGCGCTTGCGGATAATGAAAGCTCACCTGCTCAAAGGTAATGCTCGCCTCTTGCGGCTGCTGGTCAGACTGCGGCAGCGATAACTCCGGCATCGCGAGAACCTGATAAATACGCTGAATGCTTAAACGCGTTTGCGCGACCAGGTTATTGAGCATCATCATTGGCATTACGGCTTCGGCCATTCCGCTGCCCAGCAGTAAAACGGCCACCCACGCGATAAAATCGAAACTGCCATAGTGCAACAGGCCGTATCCCGACCAGATCAGGACAAACAGGGTCGGGAGAGGATTCAGAATCGAGAAGGAAAAACGCGCTGAAAAACCGGCTTTGCGATACCAGGTTTTGAGCACATCGACCCACTCTTCAAGGGCGCGTTGATAGCGCAGAAAACTGGTGCTGCCGCTATCAAACGTTCTCACCACGGGCATGGCCTGCACGAACTCAATAACCGCCGCGCTAACCTGCTCGCGCGCCTTATGATAACGCTGAGCCATATCTTCCGAACGCTGGCGGGCGAGCACGAGAACAACCGATCCAAACGCCAGTACCCCCAGCGTCGCGATTGCCAGCCGCCAGTCCAGCCAGAACAAGATAACGATTGTCGCCAGCGGCATGATGATCGCGCGGGCATAGAGCGGCGTGCTGTCGGCCACAAAAATATGTAACGACTTCACGTCATCCAGCATCACTTTCGCCACTGACCCGCTGCCCATTTGCTGTAACACGCCAGGCGGAAGCTGCAATGCTTTACGGGCTAACCTGCTGCGCAGAATGTTCTCCAGATGAAAAGCCGCGTAATGAGAGGTGTTGAACGCCTGTAAGCGCAGAACAAAAGTTAAGACCACGCAGCCGATCACGCCGCCCAGCGGCCAGGCCGGAATAGCGTCAGGCGTCGCGCGAATGTCACGCAGGCTCCACGCCAGAAAAAGGAGCGCCCCCAGGCTGGTTAATGCCGCCAGCCCCGCCAGCGCCATAGCTAAAATAACCTTCCTGCGAACCGGTGTAATCACCTGCCAGAGAGGAAATCGGGACAGCGATTCAGTATTGGATGATTGAGATGACATGGGAGCAACTGAATTTCCTGATGAATTTTTACGGACGCCAAAAACGACAATTCAGGGTGGCGTTCTGAGAATTAATGTGAATAATAACCATTATCAATAACTCATCTACCCCATTCGGTTCTATTTATACCCGCATTGGTCTAAGCCACAGGGAGATAACCAGGTCATGACGGAGTCACCGCAAACGCAATCTGAAATCTCTATTCACCAGTTGGTGGTCGGGAAACCTGCAAACGATGGCAATATTCCTGCTCAGTGTGAACTGCTGCGCTGTTCGTTGCAGGAAGGTATGGATATTTTGCTCTGGAGGGGCCATTTTGCGCGGCCTGAGACGTTGCAGCTACACGACGATCTGGGCAGGATTAACTTCTCGTGCATCCTGGAAGGCACATCGCGCTTTGCGATTCAGGGACTCCGGCGCCACACCGACTGGGAGCTTGCGCGCAATCGCCATTACATTACCCATACGCCAGACTGTCGCGGCAGCGCCTCCTATTGTGGCCGATTCGAGAGCATTACCCTCTCCTTCAGCCCTGAAACCCTCGCGCTGTGGGTGCCGGATATTAGCGCGGTCATTAAGAATAAGATCGACTCCCACTGCTGTTGCCAGCAGCAGCGTTGTAATGCTGAAACCCACTTAACGGCTCAGGCCTTGCGTCACGCGCTGATGCGCATGCACGGCGGCTTCAGTCATGAACAAAAGCCGTCGACGCTATGGTTGCAGGGGCAAAGTCTGGTCATGCTCAGTCTGGTGCTGGATGAACATCGCGAAGACGCCAGTTGCCTCTCCTGCCACTTCAACCCGATGGAACGCCAGAAACTGCTGCGGGCGAAGGATCTGCTGCTGGCTGATCTGACGCAAGCGCCGGGCGTCGCGGAGCTGGCCAGAGAGTCCGGTCTGAGCGTTCTCAAAATTAAGCGAGGCTTCCGCGTTCTGTTCAACAACAGCGTCTATGGCCTGTTTCAGGCTGAACGAATGCAGGAAGCCAGAAGACGCCTGGCCAACGGCAATACCTCCGTCATGACGGTGGCGGCCGATCTGGGCTATGCCAACGCCAGCCATTTCTCTGCCGCCTTCCAGAAACAGTTTGGCGTAACCCCTTCGACCTTTAAACGCGTGATGTAACCGGGGTCGCGCCCCCCTAAACTCCTCCCTGACAGAGGCCCGGATACCCCATCCGGGCCTCTGTTCTTTCCGCCTGTTACCAACCCGAAACGGGCATAAATAAACCCGTTTCGGGTAGCATCCAATTGTTAATAATTATTATTCTCATATGAGCAATGCTTTTCGGTAAGACGTGCCATCAGGAGGAAGAATGATTTCTGGCGCACCATCTCAGGATTCGCTGTTACCGGACAACCGCCACGCGGCTGATTACCAACAATTACGCGAGCGGCTCATACAGGAACTGAATTTAACGCCGCAGCAGTTACATGAAGAGAGCAACCTGATCCAGGCCGGCCTGGATTCCATAAGATTGATGAGATGGTTACACTGGTTTCGTAAAAATGGCTACCGCCTTACCCTTCGCGAGCTGTATGCCGCCCCCACGCTGGCGGCATGGAACCAGTTAATGCTCAGCCGGTCGCCTGAGAACGCGGAAGAAGAAACGCCGCCCGACGAATCATCCTGGCCGAACATGACCGAAAGTACCCCCTTCCCATTGACGCCAGTACAGCACGCCTACCTGACGGGCCGCATGCCGGGGCAGACGCTTGGCGGCGTGGGTTGCCACCTGTATCAGGAGTTTGAAGGCCATTGTCTGACGGCGTCGCAGTTGGAGCAGGCCATCACGACCTTGCTGCAACGCCACCCAATGCTGCATATCGCCTTTCGCCCCGACGGGCAGCAGGTCTGGCTACCGCAACCTTACTGGAACGGCGTCACCGTTCATGATTTACGCCATAACGACGCTGAAAGCCGCCAGGCCTATCTGGACGCACTGCGCCAGCGCCTGAGCCACCGTCTTTTACGCGTGGAAATCGGCGAAACGTTTGATTTTCAGCTGACGCTCTTGCCGGACAATCGCCACCGCCTCCATGTCAATATTGACCTGCTGATTATGGATGCCTCCAGCTTTACGCTTTTCTTCGATGAGCTTAACGCCCTGCTGGCCGGAGAATCGCTGCCGGCTATCGACACCCGCTATGATTTCCGCTCGTATTTGCTGCACCAGCAGAAGATCAATCAAACACTGAGAGACGACGCGCGCGCTTACTGGCTGGCGAAAGCATCGACGCTTCCCCCCGCGCCCGTCTTGCCGCTGGCCTGCGAACCCGCCACGCTACGTGAAGTCCGTAATACCCGACGCCGCATGATTGTCCCGGCAACACGCTGGCACGCCTTTAGCAACCGGGCCGGCGAGTATGGCGTGACGCCGACAATGGCGCTGGCGACCTGTTTTTCTGCCGTGCTGGCTCGCTGGGGCGGCCTGACGCGTCTGCTGCTTAACATCACCTTATTCGACCGCCAGCCGCTGCACCCGGCGGTTGGCGCGATGCTTGCCGACTTCACCAATATTCTTCTGCTGGATACCGCCTGCGATGGCGATACCGTCAGCAACCTGGCGCGTAAAAACCAGCTCACGTTTACGGAGGACTGGGAGCATCGCCACTGGTCCGGCGTCGAATTACTCCGTGAACTCAAACGCCAGCAGCGCTACCCCCACGGCGCCCCGGTGGTATTTACCAGCAATCTGGGGCGTTCCCTCTACAGCAGCCGCGCAGAATCGCCGTTGGGCGAGCCGGAATGGGGCATCTCGCAAACGCCGCAGGTCTGGATAGATCATCTGGCGTTCGAGCATCACGGCGAGGTCTGGCTACAATGGGACAGCAACGACGCGCTGTTCCCTCCGGCGTTAGTCGAAACATTGTTCGACGCCTACTGCCAGTTGATTAACCAACTCTGCGATGACGAAAGCGCCTGGCAAAAGCCGTTCGCAGATATGATGCCCGCCAGCCAGCGCGCGATACGCGAACGGGTCAACGCCACCGGCGCCCCCATTCCCGAAGGCTTGCTGCATGAAGGCATTTTCCGTATCGCTCTGCAACAGCCGCAGGCGCTGGCGGTAACGGACATGCGTTATCAGTGGAATTATCATGAGCTGACAGACTATGCCCGCCGTTGCGCGGGCAGGTTAATCGAGTGCGGGGTTCAGCCCGGCGATAATGTGGCTATCACGATGTCGAAAGGCGCAGGACAACTTGTTGCGGTTCTGGCCGTCCTGCTGGCCGGGGCGGTTTACGTTCCGGTTTCGCTGGATCAGCCTGCCGCACGGCGCGAGAAAATCTACGCTGACGCCAGCGTCCGGCTGGTGCTCATTTGTCAGCACGACACCAGCGCCGGGTCAGACGATATTCCCGTCCTTGCCTGGCAGCAGGCCATTGAGGCGGAGCCGATCGCCAACCCGGTAGTACGCGCCCCCACGCAACCGGCCTACATTATCTACACCTCCGGCTCTACCGGTACGCCGAAAGGGGTAGTCATTTCTCACCGGGGAGCGCTTAACACCTGTTGCGATATCAATACCCGCTATCAGGTTGGCCCGCATGACAGGGTGCTGGCCCTCTCCGCCCTACATTTTGATTTATCGGTTTACGACATTTTTGGCGTACTGCGCGCGGGCGGCGCGCTGGTGATGGTGATGGAAAATCAACGGCGCGATCCTCACGCATGGTGTGAGCTGATCCAGCGCCATCAGGTCACGCTCTGGAACAGCGTCCCGGCGCTGTTCGATATGCTGCTGACCTGGTGTGAAGGTTTCGCCGACGCCACGCCGGAAAACCTGCGCGCAGTGATGCTTTCCGGCGACTGGATCGGGCTTGACCTCCCCGCCCGTTATCGGGCCTTCCGGCCACAAGGACAATTTATCGCGATGGGCGGCGCCACCGAGGCGTCTATCTGGTCTAACGCCTGCGAAATTCACGACGTCCCCGCCCACTGGCGCTCCATCCCTTACGGTTTTCCGCTAACCAACCAACGCTACCGGGTGGTGGATGAACAGGGCCGGGACTGCCCTGACTGGGTGCCGGGTGAATTATGGATTGGCGGCATTGGGGTCGCGGAAGGCTATTTCAACGATCCCCTGCGTAGCGAGCAGCAATTTTTGACGCTCCCGGACGAGCGCTGGTATCGCACCGGCGATCTCGGCTGCTACTGGCCAGATGGCACAATCGAGTTCCTCGGTCGTCGCGACAAGCAGGTCAAAGTCGGAGGATATCGCATCGAGCTGGGCGAAATCGAAAGCGCGCTCAGCCAGCTGGCGGGGGTGAAACAAGCAACCGTTCTGGCGATCGGCGAAAAAGAAAAAACGCTGGCGGCATACGTTGTTCCTCAGGGCGAGGCTTTTTGCGTTACCGATCATCGGAACCCGGCACTGCCGCAGGCGTGGCACACGCTTGCGGGAACGTTGCCCTGTTGCGCCATCTCGCCAGAGATCTCCGCAGAACAGGTAGCCGATTTCCTTCAGCATCGCCTGCTAAAACTGAAGCCGGGTCACACCGCTGGCGCCGATCCTCTCCCCCTGATGAACTCACTCGCTATCCAGCCGCGCTGGCAGGCCGTGGTGGAACTCTGGTTAGCATTTCTGGTGACACAACGGCGACTGAAGCCCGCTGCTGAAGGTTATCAGGTCTGCGCTGGTGAAGAACACGAGGATGAGCACCCGCACTTCAGCGGACATGATTTAACGTTATCACAAATTCTTCGCGGTGCCCGTAACGAACTGTCGTTACTGAACGACGCGCAGTGGTCGCCGGAAAGCCTGGCCTTTAACCATCCGGCCAGCGCCCCGTATATTCAGGAACTGGCGACAATTTGCCAACAGCTTGCACAGCGCTTACAGCGCCCGGTACGCCTGCTTGATGTGGGAACCCGCACTGGCCGCGCCGCAGAATCGCTGTTAGCACAGCTCAACGCCGGACAGATTGAGTATGTCGGGCTTGAGCAGAGCCAGGAGATGCTGCTGAGCGCCCGGCAGAGGCTCGCCCCCTGGCCTGGCGCCCGTCTGTCCCTCTGGAATGCAGACACGCTGGCGGCGCACGCTCACTCGGCGGACATTATCTGGCTTAATAACGCCCTGCATCGTCTGCTGCCGGAAGATCCCGGGCTCCTTGCGACATTACAACAGCTTGCCGTTCCCGGCGCGCTGCTCTACGTGATGGAGTTTCGCCAGTTAACGCCGTCCGCCCTGCTCAGCACGCTCCTGTTAACCAATGGGCAGCCGGAGGCCTTGCTGCATAACAGCGCCGACTGGGCGGCATTATTTAGCGCGGCCGCCTTCAACTGTCAGCATGGCGATGAGGTCGCGGGGTTACAACGCTTCCTCGTACAATGTCCTGACAGGCAGGTGCGCCGCGATCCCCGTCAACTTCAGGCCGCCCTCGCCGGACGTCTGCCGGGGTGGATGGTGCCGCAACGGATCGTCTTCCTCGACGCCTTACCGCTGACGGCTAACGGGAAAATTGACTACCAGGCGCTGAAGCGTCGTCATACCCCTGAAGCGGAAAACCCGGCCGAAGCGGATTTACCCCAGGGCGACATTGAAAAACAGGTTGCCGCCCTCTGGCAGCAACTCTTATCAACTGGCAATGTCACCAGAGAAACCGACTTCTTCCAGCAAGGCGGCGATAGCCTGCTGGCGACCCGTCTGACCGGGCAACTTCATCAGGCAGGTTATGAAGCGCAATTAAGCGACCTGTTTAATCATCCCCGGCTGGCGGATTTTGCCGCCACGCTGCGGAAAACCGACGTCCCGGTCGAACAACCATTCGTCCACTCCCCTGAAGAACGCTACCAGCCCTTTGCGCTTACCGACGTGCAGCAGGCTTACCTGGTGGGGCGTCAGCCGGGCTTTGCCCTGGGCGGCGTCGGCTCACATTTCTTTGTTGAATTTGAAATTGCCGATCTGGACCTCACCCGGCTGGAGACGGTCTGGAACCGATTAATCGCCCGCCACGATATGCTGCGCGCCATCGTGCGTGATGGACAGCAACAGGTGCTCGAACAGACGCCCCCCTGGGTGATACCCACACACACCCTCCATACGCCTGAAGAGGCGTTGCGGGTGCGCGAAAAACTGGCGCATCAGGTACTCAACCCCGAAGTGTGGCCGGTATTCGATCTCCAGGTCGGATACGTGGACGGGATGCCTGCCCGCCTGTGGCTGTGTCTGGATAACCTGTTGCTTGACGGTCTGAGCATGCAGATCCTGCTGGCGGAGCTGGAGCACGGCTACCGCTACCCGCAACAGCTGCTTCCGCCGCTGCCCGTCACCTTCAGGGATTATCTGCAACAACCCTCGCTACAGTCGCCCAATCCAGATTCTCTGGCATGGTGGCAGGCGCAGCTTGATGATATTCCTCCGGCGCCTGCGTTGCCGCTGCGCTGCTTGCCTCAGGAGGTTGAAACACCGCGCTTCGCCCGCCTGAACGGCGCGCTGGACAGCACGCGCTGGCATCGGCTGAAAAAACGGGCGGCTGACGCCCATCTCACCCCGTCGGCCGTACTGTTGTCGGTGTGGTCAACGGTTCTCTCTGCATGGAGTGCACAGCCTGAGTTCACGCTTAACCTTACGCTTTTCGACAGGCGACCGCTGCACCCGCAAATCAACCAGATTCTGGGCGATTTCACCTCGCTGATGCTGCTGAGCTGGCATCCCGGCGAAAGCTGGCTGCACAGCGCGCAGTCACTACAGCAGCGGCTGAGCCAGAACCTCAACCACCGCGATGTGTCAGCCATCCGCGTGATGCGTCAACTGGCGCAACGGCAAAACGTGCCTGCCGTTCCGATGCCCGTCGTCTTTACCAGCGCGCTGGGCTTTGAGCAGGATAACTTCCTCGCCCGGCGTAATCTGCTCAAACCGGTCTGGGGCATCTCCCAGACGCCGCAGGTCTGGCTCGATCACCAGATTTATGAATCCGAAGGCGAACTGCGCTTTAACTGGGATTTTGTCGCCGCGCTGTTTCCTGCCGGGCAGGTGGAGCGCCAGTTTGAACAGCATTGCGCATTGCTAAACCGAATGGCCGAGGATGAAAGCGGCTGGCAACTGCCGCTCGCCGCGCTGGTGCCTCCCGTTAAACACGCAGGGCAATGCGCAGAGCGCTCACCGCGCGTATGCCCTGAGCACTCTCAGCCACACATTGCGGCGGACGAGAGCACCGTCAGCCTGATTTGCGACGCCTTCCGCGAGGTGGTTGGCGAGTCTGTCACGCCCGCAGAAAACTTCTTTGAGGCGGGCGCAACGTCGCTGAATCTGGTGCAACTGCACGTTTTGTTACAACGTCACGAATTTTCCACCCTGACGTTGCTTGACCTCTTCACCCACCCTTCTCCTGCTGCCCTGGCCGATTATCTGGCCGGCGTCGCCACGGTGGAGAAAACAAAACGACCTCGCCCTGTTCGCCGTCGTCAGCGGCGGATATAGCGCGAAGCAAACTGATTTTCCCCGGAACGCCATCGCGAACGCATGGCGTTCCATTGACTTTGTGAATCTTAGGAAACGGGACCGATTATGGATAACTTGCGCTTCTCTTCTGCGCCGACAGCAGATTCCATTGATGCATCGATCGCTCAACACTACCCGGACTGCGAACCTGTCGCGGTTATCGGCTACGCCTGCCATTTTCCTGAATCGCCGGATGGCGAAACGTTCTGGCAAAATCTGCTGGAAGGTCGTGAATGCAGCCGACGCTTTACGCGCGAAGAGCTTCTGGCCGTCGGTCTGGATGCCGCCATCATTGACGATCCTCATTATGTCAATATCGGTACGGTGTTAGACAACGCCGACTGCTTCGACGCCACCCTGTTTGGCTATTCGCGACAGGAAGCGGAGTCGATGGACCCGCAGCAGCGCCTATTTTTGCAGGCGGTCTGGCATGCGCTGGAACATGCCGGTTATGCCCCCGGCGCCGTCCCCCATAAGACCGGCGTTTTCGCCTCTTCCCGGATGAGTACCTACCCCGGTCGCGAAGCATTGAACGTGACAGAAGTCGCGCAGGTAAAAGGTCTGCAATCTCTGATGGGCAATGATAAAGACTATATTGCCACCCGCGCCGCGTACAAACTCAACCTGCACGGCCCGGCGTTATCGGTACAGACCGCCTGCTCCAGCTCGCTGGTTGCAGTGCATCTGGCCTGTGAAAGCCTGCGCGCAGGCGAATCCGATATGGCGGTTGCCGGCGGCGTGGCGCTCTCTTTCCCCCAGCAGGCAGGCTACCGCTACCAGCCCGGAATGATTTTCTCTCCTGATGGTCACTGTCGTCCCTTTGACGCCTCGGCTGAGGGCACCTGGGCCGGTAACGGTCTCGGCTGCGTGGTGCTGCGTCGCCTGAGAGACGCGCTGCTGTCAGGCGATCCGATTATCTCGGTGATCCTCTCCAGCGCGGTCAACAACGACGGCAACAGAAAGGTCGGCTATACCGCCCCTTCCGTCGCAGGGCAACAGGCAGTCATCGAAGAGGCGTTAATGCTGGCGGCCATCGACGACAGGCAGGTAGGTTACATTGAAACCCACGGCACCGGCACACCGCTGGGCGACGCGATTGAAATTGAAGCGTTACGCAACGTCTATGCGCCTCGCCCGCAGGATCAGCGCTGTGCGCTCGGTTCCGTGAAAAGTAACATGGGCCATCTGGATACCGCGGCGGGCATTGCCGGACTGCTGAAAACCGTTCTGGCAGTCAGTCGCGGGCAAATTCCTCCCTTACTGAATTTTCACACCCCCAACCCGGCGCTGAAACTTGAAGAGAGCCCCTTTACCATACCGGTGTCGGCACAGGCATGGCAGGACGAAATGCGCTATGCGGGCGTCTCCTCCTTTGGTATTGGCGGCACCAACTGCCATATGATCGTCGCCTCGCTGCCCGACGCGCTCAACGCGCGCCTCCCCGATACGGATAGCGGCAGAAAAAGTACCGCGCTGCTGCTCAGCGCCGCCAGCGACAGCGCGTTGCGGCGGCTGGCGACGGATTATGCCGGGGCGCTGAGAGAGGATGCGGATGCCAGCTCTCTGGCCTTCACAGCCCTGCACGCGCGCCGTCTCGATCTCCCCTTCCGCCTGGCGGCGCCATTAAACCGTGAAACCGCCGAGGCGCTCAGCGCCTGGGCCGGTGAGAAATCGGGGGCGCTGGTTTACAGCGGCCACGGCGCCAGCGGCAAGCAGGTGTGGCTGTTTACCGGCCAGGGCTCGCACTGGCGCACTATGGGTCAAACGATGTACCAGCACTCAACGGCGTTTGCCGACACGCTGGATCGCTGTTTTTCCGCCTGTAGCGAAATGCTCACGCCGTCACTGCGCGAAGCGATGTTTAACCCCGATTCGGCGCAGCTGGACAATATGGCCTGGGCGCAGCCGGCGATTGTCGCGTTTGAAATCGCGATGGCGGCGCACTGGCGTGCTGAAGGACTGAAGCCAGACTTCGCCATTGGGCATTCCGTCGGTGAATTTGCCGCTGCCGTTGTCTGCGGACACTATACGATTGAACAGGTCATGCCACTGGTTTGTCGGCGCGGCGCGCTAATGCAGCAGTGCGCAAGCGGCGCGATGGTGGCGGTATTTGCAGACGAAGACACGCTGATGCCGCTGGCTCGCCAGTTTGAGCTGGATCTCGCCGCCAACAACGGTACGCAACATACGGTATTTTCCGGGCCGGAAGCCCGTCTCGCGGTATTTTGCGCCACGCTCTCGCAGCATGACATTAACTATCGTCGCCTGAGCGTAACCGGTGCGGCGCACTCCGCTTTACTGGAGCCGATACTCGATCGGTTCCAGGACGCCTGCGCGGGACTGCACGCGGAGCCGGGGCAAATACCGATTATTTCCACGCTCACCGCCGACGTCATTGATGAGTCAACGCTCAACCAGGCGGATTACTGGCGCCGACACATGCGCCAGCCGGTGCGTTTTATCCAGAGTATTCAGGTGGCGCATCAGCTCGGCGCCCGCGTTTTTCTGGAGATGGGGCCCGATGCCCAGTTGGTTGCTTGCGGGCAGCGCGAATACCGCGATAACGCATACTGGATAGCCAGCGCCCGGCGTAACAAAGAGGCGAGCGATGTCCTCAATCAGGCCCTGCTCCAGCTTTACGCTGCCGGCGTCGCCCTACCGTGGGCCGACCTGCTGGCGGGCGATGGACAACGTATCGCTGCGCCATGTTATCCGTTTGATACTGAGCGTTACTGGAAAGAGCGCGTCTCCCCGGCCTGCGAGCCTGCCGACGCAGCGCTGTCTGCCGGGCTGGAGGTGGCGAGTCGCGCCGCGACAGCGCTCGATCTCCCTCGCCTGGAAGCGCTTAAACAGTGCGCCACGCGACTGCACGCCATCTACGTCGATCAACTGGTACAACGCTGTACCGGCGATGCCATTGAGAACGGCGTGGACGCCATGACCATCATGCGCCGTGGACGTCTGCTGCCCCGCTACCAGCAGCTACTCCAGCGCCTGCTGAATAACTGCGTGGTCGACGGCGATTACCGCTGCACCGACGGGCGATACGTCCGCGCCCGCCCCATTGAACATCAACAGCGGGAATCACTGCTGACGGAACTTGCCGGTTATTGTGAAGGTTTTCAGGCTATTCCCGACACCATCGCCCGTGCCGGCGATCGGTTATATGAAATGATGAGCGGCGCGGAAGAACCGGTGGCGATTATCTTCCCGCAAAGCGCCTCCGACGGCGTGGAAGTGCTGTATCAGGAATTCAGCTTTGGCCGCTATTTCAACCAAATCGCCGCCGGGGTATTACGCGGCATTGTCCAGACGCGTCAGCCCCGCCAGCCGTTGCGTATTCTTGAAGTTGGCGGCGGAACCGGCGGCACCACCGCGTGGCTGCTGCCGGAACTCAACGGCGTTCCGGCACTGGAGTACCATTTCACCGATATCTCGGCGCTGTTCACCCGTCGCGCCCAGCAGAAATTCGCCGACTATGATTTTGTGAAGTATAGCGAGCTGGATCTCGAAAAAGAGGCGCAGTCTCAGGGTTTCCAGGCACAGTCTTACG
>NZ_JAGRQY010000044.1:0-1733 GCF_018223905.1 Klebsiella sp. 28 | reverse complement strand
TCAGGGCTGCGCCCCGACACCCTGTCAGTCTGATTCAGCTTTATCTTTTGACGGTGAGCGACGGTACTTTTTGGATTCGGTTTTCCACTCAAAAGCAATGCGTGAACCATCATCATCGCCTTCGGGAATATCATCCCCGATTACCATATCGGCATCAGTTTCCTGATCGAGTTTCAGTATGTCTTTGAGTGCGCCACCGGTAGCCACAAATCGGCGCTTATGTGTCTGCTTAGTCAATTCGAGGAACCATTCAGGATCAGCAACCATGTCAGCCGGCTTCGTGGAATATTTCAGGGTTTCAGCCACTGCGCCCCGTACAAGTTCCGCAGTTGCAGAAGCCAATGATTCTCCGTCCTTAGGCTTGCGGGGTTTTACTGCTCGAACATCAACATTCGGATCGTAATTCACACGCAAACACTCTCGCCAAAGCTCTACCCAGCGGTCATGTTTAACATAATCTCGCGTGAACATTGAGGGAGGAACCATCATCAGAGTGTGAAAGTGCGGGTGCGCACTACCGTCACTTCCACGTGTAACTTCCGTGGTGCGGATCCAGCCCTGAACAGGTCGAAACTCTTTGCGATCCTTAAGTCGCTGGAAGGCCATGTTCATTCGGTTAAGTGTCTCACCCAATTCCCCGATCGCGCAGTTTCGCACTGTGAGGGTCAGGAACATCCAGCGTGCATCTGGATAATCCGCAACAATACGCGGCAGGGACTGATAAAAACGGGCTTGCCACATCAGGGATCGCCTCCACTGGCAGACAGGACAGTGCCGGACACGGCAGAAATGCGCCTCACGTAGCCTAAGGCGAGTTTCTCCAGTTTCTTTGAGGGTAGACCAACCAAACCTCAGTAAACCGCCACAGGAAGCCATACGCGCCCCGTAGCGCTCATATTCGGCTGCGAGAAGGTAAATCCCACCTACGTCGTCAGAAACGCTTTTGTGAGCGTCCCAGGGCGCGTCTGAGGGGGAGTAATCCGTGAGGTTCTGGAGTTTAGGGTTTTGCATGCACACCGTCCCATGCTGGGCGATGGCTCATTTGACGTGTTATCATTGCCGTATCACCTGTTGGTTGTCGCTTCGAATCGAATTTCTGCAGGTGGTCACACCCCCGAACGATGGCCGTCGTTGCGGGGGTCGCTTTTAAGGCGACCACTCCCAACAGAATACTTCCAAAACCTTCTACAACGCAAATAAGCCCCGAAGCCTTGGTACGCAAGGCTTGATGCCATTTTTTATCGCCAGAGTTATCCCTTAAGTATAAATACAAGGATCGCGCGCGGATCGAACCAGCCATTCAACGCCCACCCGCCACCAAAAACTGCCACAACGCCAGGAGCGAAACAGCAACGCTCAACGCACTATCAACATGATTAAGAACCTCAAAAAACATAACAACCTCACTCGAATGGAATTGGGTAAATCTATTTAGTCTGTGATTTGCGAACCCATACTTTTTCGCATCACGACAGAACCAACTCCATTCGTTCTGGTTGTATCCGGTACCAGACAATTAAAAACCGTCTTCCAGGTGGTTGGCCTCACTTCGTGAATCCAACCACCTCAGCCAATTTTTCAATCAGCAATGTCGTCAATCACTAAATCGGAACCCACTGGCAAGCCAGCGGGACCCCACGATTTAGAGTTTGACGATTTCGGAAACAGCGAGCGCTGGCAGATTTTAATCTGACTGCGTGAGGTGTTGGCAGGGTGTCGGGGCGCAGCCCTGA
>NZ_JAGRQY010000043.1:0-27163 GCF_018223905.1 Klebsiella sp. 28 | reverse complement strand
AAGTTCAGCGAGGTCGGCATCTGGGCATACAGAATGTAAAACAGCACCGCCTCGATCATCAGAATAAAGGCGACGAACATTTTGTTGCGTCCAGTTTTATCGAGGCGAAACGCCTCACGGAAAAAGAACGCAATAACCACGACCGACAGAACAATCAGCACCAGGTTGGCGATCATCACGTTATGCATCAGCCAGGCGCAGAGAAAAATCATTACCACCGTACCGGCCAGCACCAGCGCCAGATTGCGTAGGCTGAGGGGGCGATGATCCGGCTCGGAGCCAATATCTTTCACCATCCCGCGGCAGGCGAAGTAGACCAGCAGCGCGATAATCAGCCCCGCGCCGCACAGGTTATAGGTTACCGCGTAGCCAAATTTTTCGGCGATCACCGGCGCCAGCGACAGCGACAGCAGCGAACCGATGTTTATCGACATATAGAACAAGGTAAATGCCCCGTCGAGACGGGCATCCTTCGGCGGATAGCATTTGGAGAGCAGGCTCGCCGGGTTGGCTTTAAACAAACCGTTGCCGACGGCGATGGTGCCGAGAGCGATAAAGATCAGCTGCGGTTTCAGCAGCGACATCCCGGTCATAAAGTAGCCGATAGCCAGCACAATGGCGCCGAGCACCAGCGTGCGTTTGGTCCCCAGCAAATGGTCGCCCACGTAGCCGCCGATGGAGATCAGCCCGTAAACCAGCGCCGCGAAGGCGCCGAAGGTGATAAAGGCCTGTTCCTGAGAGAAGCCCAGCTGTTTAACAAAGAAAACCGCCAGGATCCCCTGAACGCCGTAATAGCCAAAACGTTCCCAGAGCTCCACAAAGAAGATCATAAAGAACGGACGAGGTTGCTGCAGCAAGCCCGTAGGTGCAGTTGTATTCATATTCCTTCGCCTTGTATTACTTTCCCAAAAAGTATGAACGCGTATGCCAGAACGCGCCGAAAATGTCTGATAACTCGCCATGCTGCGGTTATTGGCTTATGGAATAGATTATTATATAGATATTTCGCCGAATAACTGGTTGATCACACTAATTGAATGGCGATTTTATGGATTGAAGTTCTGCCGCATGGCGAGGGAAAGCGAAAATAAAAAACGCCCGCATCAGCGGGCGTATTGCGCGGATAAAACGAGACGATTATTCGTCTTCTTCGTCGCGCAGCGGGACGATCAGCATGTCGACATGAACGGTGTTAATCAGCTGGCGGGCAGAGGACATCAGCTTGCTCCAGAAGTCCTGATGATGGCCGCAGACCACCAGGTCCATATCGTATTTTTTAATCGCATCGACCAGCACCTGGCCAAGGTCGCCGCTGCCGCTCAGGGTCTCGGTGATGGGATAGCCTGCGTTGGTCGAGAGCTCGGTCAGCGCGTGATGGGTCTCTTCGGAGATGCGTTTTTGCATGTCGCCGAGGTTAACGTCAATCAGCCCGGTGTAGAGGTCGGAGTAATTCACATCCACATGGATCAGGGAGACTTTCGCGTTATACGGGCGGGCCATAGAAACGGCTTTTTCAACCAGTACTTTACTCTCCGGGGACAGGTCTACTGCAATCAGAATATGTTTGTAAGCCATAGTGTTACTCCTTCCATAAGTTTGTCGATGACCATTGGACCTGACAGCTGGCGCTGCCGTTTCGCCCGCGTCCTGCGTGCTACATTCGCGGGAGGGTAGCCTTTAAGGACTTCATTGTAGAAGATATTTCCTACCTTATAGCGCCCCCCGCACTCCGTCAATGCACTGGGTTCACCTAAAAGTTAAACAAATTTATCCGTCTTACGTATTGATAACGAATAACCTTGTGGTAAAAAAATTAATGGATCTCCTACACTATTTAATGAGCCGGTCGGAAAAATAAATGTGATCGGAATCGCACTCTTTACGGTATCGTCGTGGGTTATTTGGGGAGCGGTAGCCGCGGAGGTTTTCTCCGTAGGCGGGTCGCCGGGGAGGAGGTATGATCAGCACTATTGCGCTGTTTTGGGCCCTGTGTGTCGTTTGTGTGGTGAATATGGCACGCTACTTCTCATCGTTGCGTGCATTATTGGTGGTGCTACGTGGTTGCGATCCCTTGCTCTATCAGTATGTTGATGGCGGCGGCTTTTTTACCTCGCACGGGCAGCCCAGCAAACAGATGCGGCTGGTGTGGTATATCTATGCCCAGCGCTACCGTGACCATCACGATGATGAATTTATTCGTCGCTGCGAACGTGTTCGTCGCCAGTTTATCCTGACCAGCGCCCTGTGCGGCCTGGTGGTGGTGAGCCTGATTGCGCTGATGATCTGGCACTAACGTTTCAGAATAAAAAAACGGGCCAGCAAGCTGGCCCGTTTTGAACAAATAACGCTTAAATCAGTTTCAGGGAGAGCCAGTAAAGGACGCCTGAAAGGATAATCGCTGCCGGCAGGGTCAGCACCCAGGCCATCAGAATGCTGGTCACCGTCTTTTTCTGCAGACCACCGCCATCCACCAGCATCGTCCCCGCTACCGAGGAGGAGAGTACGTGGGTGGTGGAAACCGGCATCCCGGTGTAGCTCGCCAGACCGATAGAAACCGCTGCGGTCATCTGAGCCGACATCCCCTGAGCGTAGGTCATGCCTTTCTTACCAATCTTCTCACCGATGGTGGTCGCCACGCGGCGCCAGCCGATCATAGTGCCGATACCCAGCGCCAGCGCGACAGCCATGATAATCCAGATTGGCGCGTACTCGATGGTGCTCAGCATATCGGTTTTCAGTTTCTTCAGCAGACGCTGGTCGTCAGCGCTCACATCCGGCAGCTTCGCCACCTTGTCGGTGGTGTCGGAGATGCAGAGCATGATGCGACGCAGCTGGCCGCGCTGTTCCGGTTTTAGCGACTCGTAGTTCTCAACGCCGGTCAGCATAGTTTTGACGCGGTCAAGGGCGTTGATGGTGTTCGCCGGATGGCAGTGGAACTCGCCATTGGCCGCGGTATTGGTATCCGGAGAAGGCACCAGCTGATCGACGCCGGTGGCTTTTTTCAGCAGTTCAGGACGCTGCTGGAAGAAGGTTTCCACGTTGTTGACCGCATCGCGGGTACGGGTGATTTCGTAACCAGAGGCATTCATATTCACCACGAAACCCGCCGGCGCGACGCCGATCAGCACCAGCATCACCAGGCCAATGCCTTTCTGCCCATCGTTAGCACCGTGAGAGAACGACACGCCAATAGCAGACAGGATCAGCGCGATACGGGTCCAGAACGGCGGCTTTTTCTTACCGTCTTTCTTTTCACGCTCTGCGGGCGTCAGGTGGATACGCGCGCGTTTTTTGGTTCCGCTCCAGTAGCGACGCAGCAGGAAAATCAGGCCGCCCGCGATCACCAGACCGACGATCGGCGAGATGATAAGCGAAGCAAAAATACCGATGACTTTCGGGATATTCAGCGCATCAACCACGGAAGTACCGGTCATCAGCGCATTGGTTAAACCAATGCCGATGATGGCGCCAATCAGGGTATGAGAACTGGAAGCTGGAAGACCGAAGTACCAGGTGCCGAGGTTCCAGATGATCGCCGCCAGCAGCATAGAGAACACCATGGCGAGGCCATGTGCGGAACCCATGTTAAGCAGCAGATCGGTCGGCAGCATATGCACGATGGCATAGGCTACGCTGAGACCGCCCAGCAGAACGCCGAAGAAGTTGAAGAGCGCCGCCATCGCCACAGCGAGCTGTGAGCGCATTGCGCGAGTGTAGATAACCGTAGCCACCGCGTTTGCGGTATCATGGAAACCGTTAATCGCTTCGTAAAACAGTACAAAAGCTAAAGCAAGCAATAATAATAGTCCGGTATGTAAATCCAGACCGGCAAATAAATGTAGCATAGGACGTTACGCCATTTTGAGGACATGAACGCGGCGCATTATCAGTGACTTTAGCGGCGCGGGCAAAGTGAAATATAGACTTTTTTTGATTTTCTTCCTGTTTAGGTTTTACCCTGTTGGGAGTAATCCTATATCTTTCAATGATGTATCTAATGCGGGATTTTTCCCGCTGGTGTGACCAGAGTGAAATATTTACAAAACCCGACAATTGGGGAACGAGGAAAGCGGTGTGGAAAGGTTTGATGCCATTGTCGTTGGCGCCGGAGCGGCGGGAATGTTTTGCGCAGCGCAGGCGGGCCAGCTTGGCTGCCGCGTCCTGCTGCTGGATAACGGCAAAAAGCCGGGGCGAAAAATTCTGATGTCCGGCGGCGGCCGCTGCAACTTTACCAACATGTATGTTGAACCGGCGGCCTATTTGAGCCAAAACCCGCATTTTTGCAAATCTGCCCTGGCGCGCTACACCCAGTGGGACTTTATCGAGCTGGTCGGTAAATACGGCATCGCCTGGCATGAGAAGACCCTCGGCCAGCTGTTTTGCGATGATTCGGCGGAGCAGATCGTCAATCTGCTGCTCGCGGAATGTGAAAAGGGCGGCGTGCAGATCCGTCTGCGCAGCGAAATCCTCAGCGTGGAGCGCGATGAACAAGGCTACCGGCTACAGGTGAACGGCGAAACGCTGGTGACCAAAAAGCTGGTGATCGCCTCCGGCGGTCTGTCGATGCCGGGGCTCGGCGCCTCGCCGTTTGGCTATAAAGTCGCCGAGCAGTTCGGCCTGAAGGTGCTGCCGACCCGCGCGGGACTGGTGCCGTTTACCCTCCACAAGCCATTGCTTGAGCAGCTGCAGGTCCTCTCCGGCGTGTCGGTGCCGTCGACCATTACCGCCGAGAACGGCACTCTGTTTCGCGAAAATCTGCTGTTCACCCACCGCGGCCTTTCCGGACCGGCGGTGCTGCAAATTTCCAGCTACTGGCAGCCCGGCGAGTTCGTCACCGTTAATCTGCTACCGGACTGCGATCTTGATGACTTCCTTAACGAGCAGCGCAGCGCGCATCCCAACCAGAGCCTGAAGAACACCCTGGCGATGCAGCTGCCGAAGCGGCTGGTGGAGTGTCTGCAGCAGCTGGGGCAGATACCTGATGTGACGCTCAAGCAACTGAACGTTCGCGATCAGCAGACGCTGGTGGAGACGTTAACCGCCTGGCGCGTGCAGCCGAACGGCACCGAAGGCTACCGGACGGCGGAGGTGACCCTCGGCGGCGTGGACACCAACGAACTCTCGTCGCGTACCATGGAGGCGCGTAAGGCGCCGGGTCTCTACTTTATCGGCGAAGTGATGGACGTTACCGGCTGGCTCGGGGGGTATAACTTCCAGTGGGCGTGGTCAAGCGCCTGGGCCTGCGCGCAGGCGCTGGTGGAAGAGTAATCTACGCGTCCGGGCGCCCTGGTGCCCGGACGTATATGATCAGTTCAACCCAAGAAAATACTGGGCGATTTTGAAATAGATAATCAGCCCGGTACCATCAATCAGCGTGGCGATAAACGGCGCGGAAACTACCGCCGGGTCAATGCCGATCCGCTTAAGCACCATCGGAATGACCGAGGAGACAATCGCGCTCCACAGGGTAATGCACACCAGCGTCAGGCTGACGATGAGCGTGATTTCCATGCCAATCCCCATCATCCAGGCGCGCAGGCAGCCCGCCAGGCCCAGGGTCAGGGCAATCAGAAACGAAGTCGATACCTCTTTGCGGATCACCCGCCCCATATCGCGCAGTCGCACTTCCCCCAGCGCCATCGAGCGCACCAGCGTCGAGGTGATCTGCGTTCCGCTGTTGCCGCCGGTGCCGATGAGCAGCGGAATAAAGAAGGCCAGCGCGATGGCCGATTCCAGGGCTTCTTCGAAATGCTGCAGTACGCTGCTGGTGTAGGCTTCGGCCACGAACAGCAGCAGCAGCCACACCGAGCGTTTTTTCCACAGCGTCCAGGGGCTGATCTCGAGGTACGGTTTTTCCAGCGGCAGCGTTGCCCCCTGCAGCTGAGCATCTTCGGTGACGTCATCCTCCAGCAGATGGGCGATCTCCTTCTCCATCAGGCAGCCGACCAGCTCGCCTTTATCGACGACGGGGACCAGGTCGAGGCCGCGCTCGCTGAGCTCGGCAATCACCTGCTGGCGCTCATCGTCAGGTTTGACGCGAAACAGGCAGCTGTCCATCAGGTGGCGGATAGACTGGTTGATATCCGTTTCCTGGAGTAGCTTTTTGACCGACAGGCTGCCACGCAGCTTCTTGCCGGCGACGACAAACACCTGCCCGGGAATATCATCGCTGGCCAGCTGGGAGATAAAGTGTTCGCGCGCCTCATGAACGCTGAGATGTTCCTGCAGCGTAATAAAATCGGTACGCATGTACTGGGCGATCGCATCGCCGTCGAAGCCAGAGGTCGCCTGATGGGCGGCGCAGAGTTGAATGGAAGACATGTTTAAAAATCCCTATAAAAAATCACTCATAGGGGCGAACAAGACAGGGTTAGCGCAGGCAGATCCCTACGTCCTGGTTTTAGCACTGCATAACGTATCTGAACGGTCATGACCGCCAGAAGTTACCTTGGCAACACCTTGATTCGATGGAAGCCTGTATTTCCCTGAGTGGTCTCTCTCGATACCAACAGGGCGGTAACTTGTATTTATGCAGGAGCCTCGCCATAACGAGATCGTTAAATGAGGCGCCATTATTGGCGAAGCGGGATAATTCACAAAGCGTATAGTTTATGTGGTTTATCAACTGTTGATAAACCACCCAAGAATTTTCAAATAATTAATCATCCGCTAAACACTGCAAATGCCCATGGCGCACGCCGCGCTGGGCAATCACGTCGTCGGCAAAATGCTGTACCTCGGCCATATCACCTTTCAGCACCGCAATCTCCAGGCAGTCGTCATGACTGATATGCACATGCAGCGTGGCGACGGAGAGATCGTGATGATGATGCTGGGTGGCCACCAGCCGGCTCGCCAGTTCGCGTTTCTCATGTTCATACACGTACGACAGAACGGCATACCCGCGCCGTGATTCCGGCGACGGAGGATCCTGGTTGAGGGCGTCGCGCAGAATATCGCGTACCGCCTCCGAACGGTTGTGGTAGCCGCGGCGGGCGCTGAGCGCCTCGAGGGCGGCCAGCAGGTCATCATCAAGGGTCAGGGTTACGCGCTGCATGGCATGGCCTCGTTAAGCAGAGTGGCAGGAAAAGGGGGGAGCACCGCCTGCTGGAGCGCCTGTCCGGCAGGAGAGCGCAGGCGTAGCGGTAGACTAACCGTTGCGGTTTCGACGATGCGCCCGTGCTCCATCACCAGCACTCGCTGGCAAAAGTGCTCCACCAGCCGCAGGTCATGGGTGATGAACAGGCAGGCGGTGTCAAGCTGCGCCTGCAGACGCTTCAGCAGGGCGATAATCTCCGCCTGCAGCAGCAGATCGAGATTTGAAACCGCTTCATCAAGGATCAACAGCTGCGGCCGTACCGCCAGGGCGCGTGCCAGGCAGACGCGCTGCAGCTGTCCGCCGCTGAGCTGCGCAGGGCGCTTATCGAGCAGCGACGACGCGAGGTCGACGGCCAGCAGCATCTCTTCCACCCGCCGCGCACGCGCCTCACCCGACAAGCACAACAGATGGCGCAGCGGCTCGCTGACGATCTCGCGCACCGTTTTGCGCGGATTCACCGCGCTGAAGGCATCCTGAAATACCAGCTGAATATCACGGCGGAAGGCGCCGATGGCCTCGCCCTTCAGGGCGGCCAGCGGCGTGCCGCGCCAGGCAATATCACCGTGCTGCGGCGTTTCCAGACCCACCAGCATCCGCGCCAGGGTGCTTTTCCCACAGCCGCTGCGTCCGAGCAGGGCCACCGTTTCGCCGGGGGCGATGGCGAGATGGATCGCATGCAGGACCCTGCCGTGGTGAGGATAATCGTGACTCACCCCGGTAGCGCTGAGTAAATTCATGGTGTTTTCTCCAGACCGTATAACGCCAGATGCGCGGCCAGCAGGCGCTGGCTGAGCGGGTGCCGCGGGGCGCTAAATAGCGTATTCACATCGCAGTGTTCAACGAGGCGACCGTTCTCCATCACCGTTACGTGATGCGCCAGCCGCGCCACGACGCCCATGTCATGCGTCACCAGCAGCAGTCCCAGACCGCGCCTGGCGACAATATCCGCCAGCAGGTCGAGGATACGCGCCTGGGCGATGGCATCGAGATCGGTCGTCGGCTCGTCGGCGATGATAAAGGGCGCGCGGCTGAGCAGGGCGAGAGCGACCATCATCCGTTGCAGCATGCCCCCGCTCATTTCAAAAGGGTAGCGCTTCAGCAGCGCCCGCGGATTGTCCAGACCGACCTCCTCCATCGCTGCCAGCAGCACGGCGTCATTCGTTTCACGACCCGCTGCCCGGCAGGTTTCCCGGGCGTGCGCGGCCATGGTCTGCAGCGGGTTAAAGGCGCTACGCGGGTTCTGCATGATGGTGGCGATGGTCGCCCCGCGCAGCTGTTCGCCGTGCACCGGAATGCCGTCGAGAAGCACCCGGCCGGCGGTTTGCCTGACGCCGGGCGGCAGCAGGCCCAGCGCGGCGGCGCAGGTCAGCGATTTTCCGCAACCACTGCTGCCGAGCAGCGCCAGCACCTGGCCGCGGCGCAGGGTGAAGGAGACGTCGCTGACCAGCGGTCGGTCAGCGGCAAGCGAGATCTGTTCCAGTTGGATCTTCTGCGGCATCAGTGGCTATGCTCCGCGATCAGGTGGGGATCGAGACGATCGCGCAGCGCGTCGCCCAGCAGGTTAAAAGCCATCACGCTGATGAACAGCGCCAGCCCCGGCCAGACCATTTGCAGCGGCTGGGTCCAGATATACTGCCGGGCGTCGTTGATCATCACCCCCCATTCCGCCGTCGGTGCGCTGACACCGAGACCGAGGAACGACATGCCGGCTACGTGAAGCATCATATGGCCGATATCCAGCGAGGCGAGCACCAGCAGCGAGGGGATCACCGCGCCGGCCAGATGGTCGCTGAACAGCCGCCACTGGCTGGCGCCGCTCAGACGGGCGGCGAGGATAAATTCGCGCTGGCGCAGGGAAACCACCAGGTTACGCACCATTCTGGCGTACCAGGCCCAGTGTGACAGCGCAATGGCGAGGATCACATTGGTCAGCCCGGTACCCAGCACTCCCACCATAAAGAACGACAGGATCGAGGTCGGAAAGGTCATAAACAGTTCGGCGATGCGCATCAGGCCGCGGTCGGCACGGCCGCCCAGCAGTCCGGCGCTGCCGCCGACCGCCAGGCCGATCAGCAGCACCAGCAGCAGACAAGCCATCACCGCCCCCAGCGAAACGCGGGTGGCGGCCAGCAGGCGTGAGAAAATATCCCGGCCGAGATGATCGGTGCCGAGCCAGTGCGCTGCGCCCGGCGGTAGCAGCCGCTGCTGAAGGTCAATCGCCGCTGGATCCCAGGGTAGCCACCAGCCGCTGCCGATGGCGATGACCGCCAGCAGCGCGATAACCAGCATGGCCAGTTTTACCGGCCAGCGAAAGCTTTGTAGCCCTCTCATGCGCTCACCTCCTCGTGGCGGCGCAGGCGCGGGTCGAGCGCCGCGTTAAGCACATCTACCGCCAGATTAGCCAGCACGAACACCGTCACCATCATCAGGGTAAAGCACTGGATCACCGGGTAATCGCGATTGAAAATGGCGGAAACTGCGTAGCGGCCGACCCCGGGCCAGGCAAAGATATTTTCGATAATCATGGTGCCGCCGATCAGCTCGCCAATGTGCATGCCCATGGCGGTCACCACCGGCAGGGTGGCATTGCGCAGGATATGTCGGCGCTCCACCTGGCGCGCGCTCAATCCGCGCAGCCGCGCCCATATCACGTGACGCTGGCTGGCGGCGTCCAGCATGCTGGCGCGCAGCAGGCGGGCGTTGATCGCCAGCGACATAAAGGCGATGGAGACGGCGGGCAAAATCAGGTGCTGCCAGTCGCCATACCCCATCGCCGGGAGCCACTGCAGATGCACGGAAAAGAGCATCACCAGCAGAAAGGCCAGCCAGAAGTTGGGCATTGAGACGCCGAGGAAGGCAATCAGCCGTACGATATAGTCCGGCAGGCGATCGCGATGGCGCGCCGCCCAGATGCCCAACGGCAGGGAGGTGACGAGGATCAGCGCCAGCGCCGCGCCGGTGAGCAGCAGGGTGGCCGGCAGGAAGTGCAGCAGGTCGTCCAGCACCGGGCGCTGGGTGGCATAGGAGAGACCGAAATCCAGGTGCAGCGCCCGCCATAGCCAGTGCAGATACTGCATTGCCAGCGGCTGGTTGAGCCCCAGCAGCTCGCGGGTCGAGGCAACCATCTCTTCAGTGGGCGGCAGGTTCGACAGGCGTAAATAATCCAGCGCCGGGTCGCCGGCGCCGAGCCGCAGCAGCAGAAAGATGATGGCTGAGGCGGCGAGCAGCAGCGGGATCAGCAGCAGCAGGCGGCGTAAAATATAGCGTAGCATTATGGCGTTACCGGGGTAATCTGGTCGAAAGGGATCTCGCTGGTCACCGGGGCGAACGGGATCTCCCCGACCTCCTGGCGCGCGACCGACATCAGCGAGACATAGCTGATGGGCAGATACACCGCGTCCTGATGCAGACGGGTCAGCACATCATGGTACAGTTTTCTCCGCTGCGCCTCGTCCCCGGTGGTCAGCACTTCACTAATCTCTTTATCAATCAGTGCCTTGTCTGGCAGGCCGCGCTGGGCCTGGTAATCCGCATGCGAAGGGACGCGCATCGAGCTTAAAAAGGCATGCGGATCGTAGGGCGCGCCCCAGGTGCGATTGAAGATCATGCCGAAGCGGCCTTCGCGCTGGCGCGCGTAAATGCTGCTTTCCTCCTCGCCCACCAGGGTGACCTGCACGCCGACCTGCCGCAGATTGGCCTGAATAATTTCGGCCATCGATTTAGCCAGCGCGTCGGTGCCAATAAACGCCAGCTCAATCGCCAACGGTTGCCCGGCTTTTTGTCGCCAGGGCTGGCCCTCCAGCTGCTGCCAGCCGGCCTGTTCCAGCAGGGCGCGGGCTTTTGTCGGGTCGTAACGGCGCGGCGTCAGATCCTGCGGGGCGTAAGGGACGGAGGGGGCAAACAGGGTGTCGGCAACCTGCTGGGTGCCATACAACACGCTATCGACAAGGGTCTGTTTATCGACGGCGTAGTTGAGCGCCTCACGAACCACCTGCTCGCGGGTCGGGCCCTGGCTGGCGTTTAGCGCCAGCATTACCGTCTCCGCCGGGGCGGACAGGCGCGCCACGTAGCCGGGGTGATGGCGAAAGCGTTCGAAGGTGTCCAGCGGCAGCAGCCCTTCATCGCCGTAGAGCATATCGATTTCCCCGGTTTCGAACGCCACCGCCCGGCTGGTGGCGTCAGGGATCACCTTGATGGTGATTTGCTGTAGCGCGGGTTTGCGACCCCAGTAGCGCTCATTGCGCACCAGCACATCGCGCTGATTGAGCTGCGAGCTTGCCAGCCGCCACGGGCCGGTGCCGATCGGGGCTTTAATGCCCCTGGCGGTGCCGCCATCGATAAACTGCGAGGGGGCGATGAAGCGGAACGGGCGGGGCAGGGCCAGCTCTTGCAGTAAGGGGGCGTAGGCGCTTTTCAGGGTGATCTGCAGCTCGGTGGCGCTGAGGGCCCGCACGTCGGATATTTGGTTGGCGAGCTCAAGCCAGGCGTGGCGTTGGCGGTTGGCCAGCACCGCCTGAAAATTGGCCGCCGCGGCCTGGGCGTTAAACGGTTCGCCGTTGGAGAAGGCCACATCGTCGCGCAGGGTGAACCACCAGGTTTTTCCGTCGGCGGAGTGACGCCAGCGGGTTGCCAGCCAGGGCTGTACGCTGCCGTCAGCCTGATACTTCACCAGCGGTTCATAGACCATGCTTTGGGCAAACATCTGGTTGGGCGTATAGAGATGGGGATTCAGCGGGCCGACGTTAACCGGCCAGGCGGTGGTGAGCTGGTACGGCGCGGCCTGAGCCAGCAGAGGGACGCAGGCGACCAGCGCCAGCAGGGTGAGGCGGATAATAGACAAGACGGCAATCTCAACGACAGGAAAGTATGACGATTTTAGTGATTCATCATACTTTGGGAGTAACCTGGATCAATATTGCGCCGGAAAGTATAAGAAAATCGTATCATTACGCCCAGGCGACCAGCGCCGCCTTACCCCTCAGGGCGTCCGGAACAACGCCAGCAGCGTGGCCACCTGTTCGTCGATCGGCGCCAGGTCCCGCTTGACGATCAGATGCAGCGGCGTCGCGCGGCGCGCGCCATGGCTGAGGGGCAACCGCTTCAGCACGCCCTGGTCGAGATGGGGGCGAATGCGCTCCTCCGGCAGCCAGCCGAAGCCGACCTGATACATCACCGCATCAATGGCGGCATCAATGGTGGAGAAGGTCCAGGCGTCTCGCGGCGCCTGGCTATCTCCGCCCTGATCGGCAATGCGCACCAGCGGCCACGGCGCCAGCGCGCTATCCTCCAGCGGTCCGTCCAGCGCGGCGAGAGGGTGGTCGCGGTGGGCGACGGCGATGAAATCAATATTCATCAGCCACTCCCCGCGGCCGGTAATATCCTGGCGGCGGGTCAACACCATCACATCGGCTTCCGTCCGCGCCGCGCTCTCGTCATCCAGGTTTTCCAGCACTTCGGTGAGCCTGACCTGGGTCTGCGGATAGCGCTGCTGAAACTGGCGTAAAATCGCGAACAGCCGCTGGCGCGGGAAAATACTGTCGACCACCAGATCCAGGCGGGTCCGCGCCCCGTTGCGCAGAGTGGCGGCGTGCGTCTCGACGTAGGCGAAGGCCTGCAGCAGCGGCTTGACCTGATTCAGCAGTAGTTCGCCAGCCGGCGTCAGCACCGCCCGCCGGCCGGACGGCGCCAGCAGCGCCACGCCTAAGCGCTCCTGCAGCAGCGCGAGGTTATAGCTTACCGATGACTGACTGCGATTGGTCTCCTCCGCCGCTCTGGCAAAGCTCCCCAATTCCACTACCTTTTCGAGTAACGCCCACTGCTCCAGGGTTGTCTTGTGCATAATCAATCTAAAATTTGAATGTATTTAATCCAAACATAGCGTTATTCATTCATTTTTTAAAGACGTATGCTGTCCTCAACAAAACAGAGGAGAATAAATGATGAGCACTTTCGACAAACATGACCTCAGCGGCTTTATCGGTAAACATCTGGTCTATACCTACGACAACGGCTGGAACTACGAGATTTACGTCAAAAATGGCCACACCCTCGACTACCGTATTCACAGCGGCATCGTCGGCAATCGCTGGGTGAAAGATCAGGAAGCGTACATTGTGCGGGTGGGGGAAAGTATCTACAAAATCTCCTGGACCGAACCGACCGGCACCGACGTCAGCCTGATCGTCAACCTGGGCGACAAACTGTTCCACGGCACTATTTTCTTCCCGCGCTGGATCATGAATAACCCGGAAAAAACTATCTGCTTCCAGAACGACCATATTCCGCTGATGAATTCGTATCGCGATGCCGGCCCGGCCTACCCGACGGAAGTGATTGACGAGTTCGCCACTATCACCTTCATTCGCGACTGTGGCGCGGATAATGACGAGGTCATTAATTGCCCGGCGAGCGAATTGCCTGCGGATTTTCCTGCAAATTTGTAATTCAGCAGAAATAACTTTGTGATCTGCGCTAACTTTTTGTCATTAAGCGTGACAATGACAGAATAATAAATTGTGAACTGGTTTAGTTCTCGTTTAATTTCAACTATTGCGTTCCTGTTCTCTTTTTCGTGACAGGAACGCTCCTCCGTCAAATTTCTGCCATAAAAAACTCCTATCATACTGTTTATTAATAAGTTATTTCTTATTCTGAAGAAATATTAATTTCTTAATATTATCCTAAGCAAGGTCGACTACATTAATAGTGGTCGAGATACCCTGAAATGGAATGCCGTGCTGAACTCACTTCATTTTAATTTCGTTTAAGTCCGCAGGCGCAGGATATTTTATTCTAACGACCCAGATTCGTGCGTGGGTCATCTACAGAACAGGATGATGATGAGCGATTTTTTGCCTTTTTCGCGCCCGTCGATGGGCGACGCAGAGCTGGCTGCGCTGCGTGAAGTTTTAGCGTCGGGCTGGATCACCACCGGACCGAAGAATCAGGCACTCGAAGCGGCATTCTGCCAGCTGACCGGCAACCGCCACGCGATTGCCGTCAGTTCAGCGACCGGCGGGATGCATGTGACCCTGATGGCGCTGGGTATTGGCCCCGGCGATGAAGTCATTACGCCGTCCCAGACCTGGGTCTCCACTCTCAATATGATCTGCCTGCTGGGCGCCACGCCGGTGATGATCGATGTCGATAACGACAATCTGATGATTACCCCTGCAGCGGTGGAAGCGGCGATCACCTCGCGTACCAAAGCGATAATTCCCGTGCATTACGCCGGGGCGCCAGCCGACATTGACGCCATTCGCGCGGTGGGCGAGCGCCATGGCATTTCGGTGATCGAAGACGCCGCCCATGCGGCCGGTACCCATTATAAAGGCCGCCACGTGGGCTGGCAGGGGACCGCCATTTTCTCGTTCCACGCGATCAAAAACATGACCTGCGCCGAAGGCGGGCTGATTGTCACCGACGACGACGAGCTGGCCTCCCGCATCCGTAGCCTGAAATTCCATGGTCTGGGCGTGGACGCTTATGATCGCCAGACCCACGGCCGCGCGCCGCAGGCGGAGGTGATCACCCCGGGCTTCAAGTACAACCTTGCCGATATCAACGCCGCTCTGGCGCTGGTCCAGCTGGAAAAACTGAGCCACGCCAATCAGCGCCGGACCGAGATTGCCCAGCGCTACCTGCGCGAGCTGGCGGACACGCCGTTTAAACCGCTGAGCGTCCCGGCATGGGATCACCAGCACGCCTGGCATCTGTTTATCATCCGCGTCGATGAGGCCGCGTGCGGCATCAGCCGCGACGCGCTGATGGAAAAGCTGAAGGCGATGGGCATCGGCACCGGCCTGCACTTCCGTGCGGCCCATACGCAAAAATATTACCGCGAGCGCTTCCCTGAGGTTTCCCTGCCGAATACCGAATGGAACAGCGCCCGCATCTGCTCTCTCCCGTTGTTCCCGGATATGACCGATGACGATGTCACTCGCGTTATCTCCGCACTGCGCCAGTTGTCAGGACGTTGATATGCTTACTTACCCTCCCGTGAAGAAGGTCTCGGTGGTTATCCCGGTTTATAACGAACAGGATAGCCTGCCGGAACTGCTTCGTCGTACGGATGCCGCCTGCGCCACCCTGGGGCGGCAATATGAAATTCTGTTGATCGACGATGGCAGCAGCGACGATTCCGCGCGCATGCTCACCGAAGCCGCCGAGGCGGAAGGCAGCCACGTCGTCGCCGTGCTGTTAAACCGTAACTACGGCCAGCACTCGGCGATCATGGCCGGCTTCAGCCATGTAACCGGCGATCTGATTATTACCCTCGACGCCGACCTGCAAAACCCGCCGGAGGAGATCCCGCGGCTGGTGGCGAAGGCTGATGAAGGTTACGACGTGGTGGGCACCGTCCGCCAGAACCGTCAGGACAGCATCTTCCGTAAAACCGCGTCGAAGATGATCAACCGCCTGATCCAGCGCACCACCGGCAAAGCGATGGGCGACTACGGCTGCATGCTGCGCGCTTACCGCCGCCATATCATCGACGCCATGCTCAACTGCCATGAGCGCAGCACCTTTATCCCGATCCTGGCGAATACCTTCGCCCGGCGCGCGGTGGAGATCCCGGTGATGCACGCCGAGCGCGAATTCGGCGACTCCAAATACAGCTTTATGCGCCTGATCAACCTGATGTACGACCTGGTGACCTGTCTGACCACCACGCCGCTGCGTCTGCTCAGCATTTTCGGCAGCGTGATTGCCCTGCTGGGCTTCGCCTTCGGCCTGCTGCTGGTGGTGCTGCGTCTGGCCTTCGGCCCGCAGTGGGCGGCGGAAGGGGTGTTTATGCTCTTCGCCGTGCTGTTCATGTTCATCGGCGCCCAGTTTGTCGGTATGGGCCTGCTCGGGGAGTATATCGGCCGCATCTATAACGACGTGCGCGCCCGCCCCCGCTACTTTATTCAACGTGTTGTTCGCCAGCCGGAAACGGCATCTAAAGAGGAAGATCGTTCATGAAAGCCGTAGTCTTCGCTTATCACGATATGGGCTGCACCGGTATCCAGGCTCTGCTGGACGCCGGGTATGATATCGCTGCTATTTTCACCCACCCGGATAACCCTGGCGAAAACCATTTCTTTGGCTCCGTGGCGCGCCTTGCCGCCGAGCAGGGCATTCCGGTGTGGGCGCCGGAAGACGTGAACCATCCGCTGTGGATTGAGCGTATCCGCGAGATGAAGCCGGACGTGCTGTTCTCCTTCTACTATCGCAACCTGCTGGGCGATGAGATCCTCAATCTGGCGCCGAAAGGGGCGTTCAACCTGCACGGTTCGCTGCTGCCAAAATATCGCGGCCGCGCGCCGCTGAACTGGGTGTTGGTCAATGGCGAAAGCGAAACCGGCGTCACCCTGCACCGGATGGTGAACCGCGCAGACGCTGGCGATATCGTCGCCCAGCAGGCCGTGGCGATTGGCGCGGATGACGCCGCCCTGACGCTGCATCGTAAGCTGTGCGCCGCCGCCACTGAGTTGCTGAGCCGGGCGCTGCCGGCGATCCTCGCCGGCACCACCGATGAGCGTCCGCAGGATCACAGCCAGGCAACCTATGTGGGGCGTCGTACCCCGGAAGATGGCCGGCTGGACTGGGAGCTGCCGGCGCAGACCCTGCACAATCTGGTGCGTGCGGTCTCGGATCCGTGGCCGGGCGCCTTCGGCTACGCCGGAGCGAACAAGTTTATCGTCTGGAAATCCCGCGTTCGCCACGATTTGCCAGCAGCTAAACCGGGCACCGTGCTCTCCATTGCTCCGCTGATCGTCGCGTGCCAGGACGGGGCGCTGGAGATTGTCACCGGCCAGACCGAACGCGGCGTGTACATGCAGGGCGCTCAGCTGGCGCAGGCGCTGGGCCTGGTGTCCGGGGCGGTGATCAGCAGCAAACCGGTGGTGGCGATTAAGCGTCGCACCCGGGTGCTGATCCTCGGCGTCAACGGCTTTATCGGTAACCACCTGACCGAGCGCCTGCTGCAGGACGACAACTATGAGATTTACGGTCTGGATATCGGCTCCGACGCCATCAGCCGTTTTCTTGACTGTCCGCGTTTCCACTTTGTGGAAGGCGATATCAGCATTCACTCCGAGTGGATCGAGTATCACATTAAGAAATGCGACGTGGTGCTGCCGCTGGTGGCCATCGCCACGCCTATCGAATACACCCGCAACCCGCTGCGCGTGTTCGAGCTGGATTTCGAAGAGAACCTGAAAATCATCCGCGACTGCGTAAAATACAATAAGCGCATTATCTTCCCGTCGACCTCGGAAGTGTACGGCATGTGCACCGACAAAAATTTCGACGAAGATAGCTCCAACCTGGTGGTGGGGCCGATCAACAAACAGCGCTGGATCTACTCGGTCTCCAAGCAGCTGCTGGATCGCGTGATCTGGGCCTATGGCGATAAGAATGGCCTCAAGTTCACCCTGTTCCGTCCGTTCAACTGGATGGGGCCGCGTCTGGATAACCTTAATGCCGCGCGTATCGGCAGCTCCCGCGCCATCACTCAGCTGATCCTCAACCTGGTGGAAGGGTCGCCGATCAAGCTTATCGAAGGCGGCAAGCAGAAGCGCTGCTTCACCGACATCAGCGACGGTATCGAAGCGCTGTTCCGCATCATCGAGAACAAAGACGGCCGCTGCGACGGGCAGATCATTAACATTGGCAACCCGGATAACGAAGCGAGTATCAAAGAGCTGGCCGAAATGCTGCTCGCCTGCTTCGAACGTCATCCGCTGCGCGATCGCTTCCCGCCGTTCGCCGGCTTCCGTGAAGTGGAAAGCAGCGATTACTACGGAAAGGGCTACCAGGACGTTGAGCATCGTAAGCCGAGCATCCGCAACGCCAAACGCTGCCTGAACTGGGAGCCGAAGGTGGAGATGGAAGAAACGGTCGAACACACGCTGGACTTCTTCCTGCGCACGGTTGAACTGGTGGACGATAAAAATCCATGAAACAGGTCGGCTTACGCATAGATGTCGATACCTTTCGCGGCACGCGGGACGGCGTTCCGCGGCTGCTGGAGCTGCTGGGCCGGCATGGGATCCAGGCAAGCTTCTTCTTCAGCGTCGGGCCGGACAATATGGGGCGCCATCTGTGGCGCCTGATAAAACCGAAGTTTCTGTGGAAGATGCTGCGTTCCAGAGCCGCCTCGCTGTACGGCTGGGATATTCTGCTGGCCGGCACCGCCTGGCCGGGGCGCCGCATCGGCGCAGGGAACGAAGCGGTGATCCGCGCCGCCGCCGAATCTCATGAAGTCGGCCTGCACGCCTGGGACCACTACAGCTGGCAGGCGTGGAGCGGCGTCTGGCCGCAGGAAAGGCTGGCGCTGGAGGTTGAGCGCGGCCTGCTGGAGCTCGAGCGCATCATCGGCCGGCCGGTGACCTGCTCGGCCGTCGCCGGCTGGCGCGCCGATCAGCGGGTGGTTAAAGCCAAAGAATCCTTCGATTTTCTCTACAACAGCGACTGTCGCGGCACGCGGCCGTTTCTGCCCCAGCTCGGCAGCGGCGTCTCTGGTACCGTGCAGATCCCGGTCACGTTGCCGACCTGGGACGAGGCGGTGGGCACGGCGGTGGATATCGCCGGCTTTAACCGCTACCTGCTGGACTGCATCCATCGCGATGCGGGTGTGCCGGTCTATACCATTCACGCTGAAGTGGAAGGCATTGCCTACGCCGATCAGTTCAATGAACTACTGACCATGGCGGCGGAAGAAGAAATTCAGTTTTGCCCACTGAGCCAGCTGCTGCCCGCTGACTTTAGCGAGCTGCCCTCAGGCAAAGTGGTTCGTGGTGAACTGGCTGGCCGGGAAGGCTGGCTCGGACGTGAACAATTACTGACTTCGGGTATTTGATGAAAAGCATCCGCTATGGCGTCTCTCTGATTGCGCTGTTTGCGCTGTATTATCTGCTGCCGCTCAATTTCCGTTTGCTCTGGCAACCCGACGAAACCCGCTACGCGGAGATCAGCCGTGAAATGCTGGCCACCGGCGACTGGGTGGTACCGCATTTTCTCGGCCTGCGCTACTTCGAAAAACCGATTGCCGGTTACTGGATCAACAGTATCGGTCAGTGGCTGTTTGGCCATAATAACTTCGGCGTACGCTTCGGGTCGGTCTTCGCTATCACCATGACCGCCCTGCTGGTGGCCTGGCTGGCGTGGCGGATCTTTCGTGATAAGCGGGTAGCTATCCTGTCGCCGATTATCTTCCTCACCGCGATGCTGGTGTATGCGATTGGCACCTATGCGGTGCTGGACCCGATGATCACCCTGTGGCTGGCGCTGGCGATGTGCAGCTTCTGGGGCGCGGCGCAGGCGCACAGCCGCAGCGGCAAAATACTGAGCTACGTGCTGCTGGGCGTCGCCTGCGGGATGGGGGTGATAACCAAAGGCTTCCTGGCGCTGGCGGTGCCGGTGGTGGGCGTTCTGCCGTGGGTGATCGCCCGTAAACGCTGGCGTGAAGTGCTGACCTACGGCTGGCTGGCGGTAATCGTCTGTACGCTGGTGGTGCTGCCCTGGGGGCTGGCTATCGCTCAGCGCGAGCCGGACTTCTGGCGCTACTTCTTCTGGGTCGAGCATATTCAGCGTTTTGCTGAAAAAGACGCCCAGCACAAAGCGCCGTTCTGGTACTACATCCCGTTCCTGATCGCCGGCAGTCTGCCGTGGCTGGCCCTGCTGCCGGGGGCGCTAAAGCGCGGCTGGCTTGAGCGCGATGAGGCCCGCGGCGCGCTGTATCTGTTAGGTTGGGTGGCGATGCCGTTCCTGTTCTTCAGTATCGCCAAAGGCAAACTGCCGACCTATATTCTGCCGTGCTTTGCGCCGCTGTCGATCCTGATGGCCCGCTACGCGCTGGAGGCCGCAAAGACCGGCGCGAAAGCGTTGCGCATCAACGGGATGATCAACCTGGGCGTTGGTTTACTGGGGCTTATCGCCGTGCTGGTGGTCTCGCCGTGGGGCTTCATGCATAAGCCGGTGTGGACCAAGATTGAGCTGTATAAATGTCTGCTGGCGGCGATCGCTTTTGCCGTCTGGGCGCTGATGGGCTGGCTGGCGATGAAAGACTCTGGCCGCCGCTGGAGCCTCGCCGCGCTCTGTCCGCTCGGCCTGGCGCTGCTGGTGGGCTTCGCCATCCCGGACCGGGTTATCGACAGCAAACAGCCGCAGTTCCTCGTGGATATCGTCAGCGAATCCCTGCAGCCCAGCCGTTACGTCCTGACCAACAACGTTGGGATCGCCGGCGGCCTGGCCTGGGAGCTGAAGCGAAGCGATATTATTATGTTCGACAAACAGGGTGAGCTGAAGTACGGTCTCGACTGGCCGGATGCTCAGGGAAGCTTTGTCAGCCAGGCCGGTTTTGCCGACTGGCTGGCCGCGCATCGTCAGCAGGGGCCGGTCTCGCTGGTGCTGTTGATGGATAAAGGAGAGAGTATGCTCGACTTACCGTTACCGAAACCGGATAACGCCTACGAGCTGGGCCGGGTCGTTTTCCTTCAGTACCTGCCGCAATGAGCGTCTGGATCTGTCTGGTGTGCGCCAGCCTGCTGAGCTGCGCCGGACAGCTCTGCCAGAAACAGGCGACCCGCCCGTCCCGTCGCGGACGGCGGAGTCGCCATATACTCTTCTGGTTGGGGATGGCGCTGTTATGTCTGGGCTGCGGCATGCTGCTGTGGCTGAGCGTCCTGCAGTCTATTCCGGTCAGCATCGCCTATCCGATGCTGAGTCTGAATTTCGTCTGGGTTACCCTCGCGGGCTGGGGCATCTGGCATGAGCCGGTCGCCCGTCGCCACTGGCTTGGCGTCGGGTTGATCGTCGTGGGCATTGTCATTCTGGGGACCAGCGTCTGATGGGCTTTTTCTGGGCATTACTCAGCGTCGGCCTCGTCAGCGCCGCGCAGTTGCTGCTGCGCAGCGCCATGGTGGCCTTGCCGCCGCTGACCGATATTGTGGCATTTCTCCAGCATCTGCTGCATTTCCAGCCCGGGACTTTCGGCCTGTTTTTCGGCCTGCTGGGCTACCTGCTGTCGATGGTCTGCTGGTACTTTGCCCTCCATCGCCTGCCGCTGTCGAAAGCGTATGCGCTACTGAGCCTGAGCTATATCCTCGTGTGGGCCGCCGCCATCTGGCTGCCCGGCTGGCATGAGCCGTTCTACTGGCAATCGCTGCTGGGCGTGGCGATCATCGTCGCCGGCGTATTGACCATCTTCTGGCCGGTGAAACGCCGCTAGCCGGGGAGCCGGCTTTTGGGACGGCCCGGGCCGAGCAGGATCGCCAGCTTGCTGCCTCCGACGGTGGTTTCCATCCAGATTTTACAGACGCTGGTTAACGGCACTGAGAGCAGCATTCCCACCGGCCCCAGCAGCCAGCCCCAGACCAACAACGACAGGAACACCACCAGGGTCGACATCCCCAGCCGGTGGCCCATCATGCGCGGCTCCACCATGTTGCCCAGCACCATATGCACCACCAGAAACAGCGCCCCTACCAACAGGCACTCATAGATGCCGCTGAACAGCAGCGCCTGCAGCATGGGGGGGATAGCGGAGATGGCGGAGCCAATGTTCGGCACATAGTTCAGCAAAAACGCCAGCACCCCCCACATCAGGGCGAACTGTACCCCCATCGCCAGCAGCCCCAGCCAGACAATCAGCCCGGTCCACAGGCTAATCAGCGTCTTCAGCGCCAGATAATGGGTGACGCCTTTCAGCGCCCGGTGCAATCCGGCGATATGCAGGCGCGGGTTATTGAGGGCAAAACGCAGTTTGTAGGGCAGGTGGCGAACCTCAAACAGCATAAAGATCACCGTCATCACCAGCAGCACGATGCTGGCCATCGCCCCGGAAAGCTGGGTCATCAGCGTCGTGGCCCAGGTCATCAGCCGTTCTGAATCCATGCGCCGCAGCATCCGCTCCGGATTGATATGCAGATTAAGGAAGGGGAGATACTCCTGGAGCTGGAGGATCTTGCGCGTCAGGGCGCGGTTGAAATCGGGCAGCATGGCGACAAAGTCATTGAGCGACGCCGCCAGCACGCCGAGCAGCGCGGTGAGCATCACCAGCATCGCCGTCACCACCAGGGTAATGGCGAACGGACGCCGCACCCCGCGGCGAATGAACCAAGTGACCAGCGGGTTGAGAACAATAGCGAAAAACAGCGCCAGCAGCAGCTGCACCAGGATATCGGCGGCGGCGTGGATCCCGGCGAGGATAATCACCAGCGCCGCCAGCTTAAGTAAAATATGAAGCCCGGCTTTATCAGCCTGCGGAGGGGACATAGGTATTCCTTTTATGAGTCGCGCCAGATAAGTGTAGCGGTTCGCCGACTGCCAATATTCCGAAAGGAGGGCTGCTTTTCCGCCGACAGCGTGGTAATAGTGAAAGCTGGTTGTCGAAATCTGGTGGAACCTGATGCCCGAACCCGTCGCCGAACCGGCGCTTAATGGACTGCGCCTCAATCTGCGGATTGTCTCTGTCGTTATCTTTAACTTTGCCAGCTACCTCACCATCGGCCTGCCGCTGGCGGTGTTGCCCGGCTATGTTCATGATGTCATGGGCTTTAGCGCTTTCTGGGCCGGGCTGGTGATTAGCCTGCAATATTTCGCCACGCTGCTCAGCCGCCCGCATGCCGGGCGCTATGCCGACCTGCTGGGGCCCAAAAAGATTGTCGTCTTCGGCCTCGGTGGCTGCTTTTTGAGCGGTTTAAGCTATCTGCTGGCCGCCTGGGGCAGCGGCTGGCCACTGATTAGCCTGCTGCTGCTATGCCTCGGACGGGTGATCCTTGGTATCGGCCAGAGCTTCGCCGGCACAGGCTCGACGCTGTGGGGCGTCGGCGTGGTCGGTTCGCTGCATATCGGGCGGGTGATCTCGTGGAACGGGATTGTGACCTATGGGGCGATGGCGATGGGCGCGCCGCTCGGCGTGCTGTGCTATTCGCACATTGGCCTCAGCGGTCTGGCCGGGGTCATTATGGCGGTAGCGCTGGTGGCTATCCTCTGCGCGCTGCCCCGCGCGGCGGTGAAGGCTGCCAAAGGCAAAGCGATGTCGTTTCGCGCGGTGCTCGGCCGCGTCTGGCCCTACGGCATGGCGCTGGCGTTGGCCTCCGCCGGCTTTGGGGTGATCGCCACCTTTATCACGCTATTTTATGACGCCAAAGGTTGGGACGGCGCGGCTTTCGCGCTGACATTATTCAGCTGCGCGTTCGTTGGCGCGCGGCTGCTGTTTCCCAACGCCATTAACCGACTCGGCGGGCTGAACGTGGCGATGCTCTGCTTTAGCGTGGAGGCGATCGGCCTGCTGCTGGTCGGCTTTGCCGATACGCCGATGATGGCGAAAATCGGTACTTTCCTTACCGGGGCTGGCTTTTCGCTGGTCTTTCCGGCGCTGGGCGTGGTGGCGGTGAAAGCGGTGCCGCAGCACAATCAGGGGTCGGCGCTGGCGACCTATACCGTGTTTATGGATTTGTCGTTGGGCGTCAGCGGGCCGCTGGCCGGATTGCTGATGGCGTGGACCGGGATCTCGATGATTTATCTCGCCGCGGCGGGGCTGGTGATGGCGGCGCTGCTGTTGGGCTGGCGGCTAAAAAAACGGCCCCCGGTTAGCGAACCGGAGGCCAGCGCACCAGGCCAGTAATTACTGGATGGTGAGGGTGTTGATGATGCTTTCCGCTTCGGTCTGCGCCTGCTGCTGGTTATCCGCCGGCAGGGTGACCTGCAGGGTCAGCAGCTTGTCATCCACTTTGCCGAGGATCACGGAAGACCAGGCGGTCTGCCCCTTGGCGGAGATGATGCTGTCTAGCTGCTGCAGGGTATGGCCTTTAATCTCCAGCGGTTTATTGCTTACCACCTGCAGCTGCGGGTCGCGGCTGCGCTGCTGATCTTCCAGGCGTTTCGCCAGCACCGCCAGATCTTCATTGGTGCTGTCGCCGACGATGACGATGACCGCTTTCTGGCCGGTAGCGTCAGAGTAGACGTGCATATTGTTCGCCTGGGTACCCAGTTTGCCGCTCTGGTCGGCCATGCCCGCAGGCAGGGTGAAGCTCAGCTTGCCATCCAGCAGGCTGATTGCCTGGCCGCTGGCATTGCTCTCCGCTGCTGCGCCAACGGTTGGCGCTTTTGAATCGCTGTTATCGCAGGCGGCAAGCCCCATCACCAGCAGGCCAATACCGACATATTTAACCAAATTGCGCATTGACATCTTCCTTTCGATAAACGGCCACTAATGGCTCATCCGGCTATCTTAACACATCAGCCCGCGAGTACCTTTAACTCGGCTGTAATGCCGACAAATCAGATTTATCCGCCAGTCTTTTCAACAGCATATTTAACAGCACGCCGTACATCGGCAGGAAGAAAATGATGCTGATAAGCACTTTAAAGCTGTAGTCGACGAGGGCGATTTCCCCCCAGTGGGCGGCCATAAACGGGTCCGGGCTGCGCCAGAAAGCGATAAAGAAAAACGCCACGGTATCGCTGATGTTGCCGAACAGCGTCGAGGCGGTAGGGGCCAACCACCAGCGGCGGCTCTGCCGCAGGCGGTTAAAGACGTGAACGTCGAGGATCTGCCCCAGCGCATAGGCCATAAAGCTGGCGACGGCGATGCGCGCGACGAAGAGATTAAAGGTGCCCAGCGCGGCAAAGCCCTGCCATTCGCCCATGTAGAACAGCGCGGAGATGCCGTAAGAGATGGCCAGCGCCGGGACCATCACCGCGAAAATGATGCGTCGCGCCAGCGGGGCGCCAAAAATCCGCACCGTCAGGTCGGTGGCGAGGAAAATAAACGGAAAACTAAACGCGCCCCAGGTGGTATGGAAACCAAAGATGGAGATCGGCAGCTGAACCAGATAGTTGCTGGAGGTGATGACCAGCAAATGAAATAGCGAAAGCCAGACGAGCGCTTTTTTGCGCTGTACGGTAGTAAACGGATTCATATTGTGACCTTTTTATGCCCGTCATGCTTCAGGTGAATGAGCAATCGGCAGCGGAACGTTGGGGTGAGGGAACCCAATTAAAAACGGCTGCATGATACTGCGTTGCCGGCGTAATGCAATGGTTGTTTTTCGCGCAAACGTTAACCTGGCTTGCGTACTGGCGAGCAGGGGGTAAACTAGGGCCGTTTTATTGACGTGAGACTAAAATGAGCGAACTTTTCTCCACTCCTGACCACACCCTGGATGCCCTGGGACTCCGCTGCCCGGAGCCGGTCATGATGGTGCGTAAAACCGTGCGGACGATGCCGGTGGGCGAGACGCTGCTGATTATTGCTGACGATCCGGCCACCACCCGCGATATCCCGGGATTCTGCCGCTTTATGGAGCATGAGCTGGTGGCCCAGGAAACCGAAGCCCTGCCGTACCGCTACCTGATCCGCAAAAGCCACTGAGCCTCTCCCGGATGGCGGCGCGTAGCGCCTTATCCGGGCTACCCGACGGTCTGGAACCGTAGCCCTGCTAAGCGCAGCGCGAGCAGGGAAGCCGGTATCGATGCTACAACTTCTTACGCAATAACCGCAGCGCGTTAGCCGTTACCAGCACGGTGGCGCCGGTATCCGCCAGCACCGCCAGCCACAGACCGGTCAGGCCGAGCAGGGTGGTGACGAGGAAAATCCCCTTCAGCCCTAAGGCAATCGCGATGTTCTGGCGGATATTGGCGTGGGTGGCGCGCGCCAGGGAAATCATCTGCGCCAGGCCGGTCAGACGGTTATGGGTCAGCGCGGCGTCGGCCGTCTCCAGCGCCACGTCGGTTCCGCTGCCCATGGCGATGCCGATGGTGGCCGCTTTCATCGCCGGCGCGTCGTTGATACCGTCCCCGACCATCGCCAGCGGCGCGTCGGCATTCAGCGCTATCACCGCGTTGACCTTGTCCGCCGGTAGCAGACCGGCGCGGAATTCCAGCCCCAGTTCGCTGGCGATGGCCGCCGCGGCGCGCGGGTTATCCCCGGTAAGGATCACCCCCTGAACGCCCAACTGATGCAAAGCATCCACCGCCTGACGCGCGTCGTCGCGCAGGGTATCGCGCAGCGCCAGAATGCCGAGCAGCGTCTCGCCGCGCATCACCAGCACTACCGTTTGCCCGGCGCTTTCCAGCTGCTGGATCTGCGCCTCATGCTCTGCCGGGGCGGCTTTGCTGGCTGCGCAGATCAGGATGCGGCTGCCGTTGACTTCGGCTTCGATACCAGAGCCCGCCAGCGCCCGCTGGCCGCTGGCAAGCGGAATGCTCAGCTGACGCCGCTGCGCTTCACGGACGATAGCCTGCGCCAGCGGGTGGCTGGAGCCTTGCTCCACCGCCGCCGCCAGCGCCAGCAGCGCGTTGTCGTCAACTTCGGCCGTGGCAATAACCGAAGTCACCTGCGGCTGGCCGACGGTCAGGGTGCCGGTTTTATCGAACGCCACCTGGCGCACCTGGCCCAGCTGCTCCAGCGCCGCGCCGCCTTTGATTAGCGCCCCGCGGCGGGCGGCGACCGCCAGGCCGGAGGTGATGGCCGCCGGCGTGGAGATGACCAGCGCGCACGGACAGCCGATCAGCAGCAGCGTCAGCCCTTTATAAATCCACGGCAGCCAGGCGCTGGCGAAGAACAGCGGCGGGACAATGGCGACCAACAAGGCCACCACCATAATGGCCGGGGTGTAGATCCGGCTGGAGCGGTCGATGAAGCGCTCGATTGGCGCCCGACGCTCCTCAGCCTCTTCAATCAGCTTCAGGATGCGGTCGATGGCGCTGTCGCCCGGTTCGGATATCACGGTAAGCTGCACCAGGCGGTCGACGCTGGTGGCGCCCGCCGCTACCCGTTCCCCGGCCTGACGTTCCACCGGCACCGACTCGCCGGTCAGAGCGCTTTCATCAAAGCTGGCAAACGGCGACAGCAGCTGGCCATCCGCCGGCAGACGCCCGCCGGCAGCCACTTCAATCACATCTCCGGGACGCAGGTCGCGCTGGGCGACGGTTTCCCGCACGCCGTTGCGCAGACGGATGGCGGTGTCGGGCTTCAGCGCCATCAGCGCGCTCACCCCCTGCCGTGCGCGGCTGGCGGCCCAGCCTTCGAGACGCTCGCCGATCAGGAACAGCAGCAGGACCATCGCCGCC
>NZ_JAGRQY010000042.1:0-22195 GCF_018223905.1 Klebsiella sp. 28 | reverse complement strand
CATCTGGACGTGCTGGTGGTGGATGAAGCCTCGATGATCGACCTGCCGATGATGTCGCGGCTTATCGACGCGCTGCCGGCCCACGGGCGGGTGATTTTCCTCGGCGATCGCGACCAGCTGGCCTCCGTAGAAGCGGGGGCGGTGCTGGGGGATATCTGCGCCTGGGCGAGTTCGGGCTATACCGCCGCGCGGGCGCAGGAGCTGACCCGGCTGACCGGTTCGCCGGTGCCGGCGGGCGAGGGGGCTATCGCGGGCGTGCTGAGAGACAGTTTGTGCCTGCTGCAAAAGAGCTATCGCTTCGGTAGTCACTCCGGCATCGGGAGCCTGGCGCGGGCGGTGAACGCTGGCGCGCGCGCGGAGGTGAAGGCCACGCTGCGCCAGCCGTTTGACGATATCGCGCTTCATCCCCTCAGCACGACCGAAGAGTACGAAGCCATGCTCGGCGCGGCTCAGCAGGGCTATGAGCGCTACCTGCAGCTGCGCCGCGAGCGGGCCGAACCGCAGGCCATGCTGGCCGCTTTCAGCGAATTCCAGCTGCTGTGCGCGCTGCGCGAGGGGCCGTACGGCGTGAGCGGCGTCAATGAGCGGCTGGAGCAGCGGCTCAACCGCCAGCGGGTGATCGCCCTGCCGCGCCACTCTCGCTGGTATGATGGCCGACCGATCATGATATCGCGCAACGACAGCGCGCTGGGGCTGTTTAACGGCGATATCGGCATCGCCCTGGAGCGCAACGGCGAGCTGCGGGTGTGGTTCCTGATGCCCGACGGCGCCATCAAGTCGGTGCAGCCGAGCCGTCTGCCGGAGCATGACACCGCCTGGGCGATGACCGTGCATAAATCGCAGGGCTCGGAGTTCGAACACGCGGCGCTGATCCTGCCGGCGCGCAGCGTCCCGCTGGTGACCCGCGAACTGGTCTACACGGCGATCACCCGCGCGAAACGGCGGTTGTCGCTCTATGCCGACGAGCAGGTGCTCTCCCAGGCCATTGTGACGCGCACCGAACGGCGCAGCGGCCTGGCGGAGATTTTCGCCGGGCGCGAAGCCCCCTGAGACGCCGGGTCCGGGCGATGGAAAATGCTGCAGCCGTTGCCCGGGCTGGCGGAAAAATCAGTAACTGAAGAACAGAGGGATAAGCCAGAGCGCCGAGATCGAGTTCATGGTGAAAAAGCGGACTGCGCCGCCGCCGGTCAGCGGTGGGGTGGAACAGCGGGCACAAAAAATCACCAGCGAGGAGATGAGAAGATTCATGCCGGACGTCAGGGCCAGCAGAAATAATATCGCGATGGCGGCGCCGAGCGCGGCATAGCCATGCTGATGATGGCGCTGGTTATCCCAGAGGAGCAGTATCATCAGCAACCACGGATAGAGGGCGACCGCGGTGGTGATGAGATTAATATGTCTGACCAGCCAGTTCGGTTTGGTTTCCATTCTTTAAGCGATCCTTACAGGGCGGGTGGCGGCCGCGGCGCCAGTCGACGTCCTGTAGACAGCCAATAGCATATCGGTGAGCCAGCGAGAAAGAAATGGCCTGCGCGGAAACCAGGAATTTCGCCCGCGTGCGTACGCCAGGCTGGCGGGAAGAGGGGCGGGAGACCGGCCGGGGATAAAGCGATAAGCGTCGCGCTATCCCGGGCCGTTAGATAGAGAGGAGAAGGGCTTAAGCGAGGTCGGCCATCAGCACCTTCGACCGGCGCTGATAGTTATACATCTGCTTTTTACTCTCCGGCAGCAGGTCGATATCCACCGGCGTGAAGCCGCGCTCCTGGAACCAGTGGATGCTGCGGGTGGTTAACACGAACAGTTTGCTCAGTCCCATCTGCCTGGCCTGAGCGGCAATACGCTCCAGCAGCACCTCTCCCCGCGACGAGCTCCGGTAATCCGGATGCACCGCCACGCAGGCCATTTCGCCGATCTTCTCTTCCGGGAAAGGATAGAGGGCGGCGCAGGCGATGGTGGTGTTATCGCGCTGAATAATGGTGAATTTGTCGATCTCCATCTCCAGCTGTTCGCGGGAACGGCGTACCAGAATGCCCTGCTGCTCGAGCGGGCTTATCAGCTCAAGAATACCGCCGATATCATTGATGGTCGCCCGACGGATCTGCTCCGCGCTCTCCATGACGATCTGGGTGCCGATGCCGTCGCGTGAAAACAGCTCCTGCAGCAGCGCGCCATTTTCCTGATAGCTGATCAGGTGGCAGCGCCGTACGCCGCTGCGGCAGGCCTTCACCGCCCCGCGCAGGAAGCGCACGGTGCCGGAGTTATAGTCTTCGTCTGCTTCCAGCTCTTCGACGCGGGCCTGCGCCTCATTAGGGAACAGTTCGGAGACAATTTCCCCGGCCTGGTTGTAAACCCCTTGCGACGAACAGAAGCCGATCATTTTCTCCGCCTTCAGCTTGATGGCCAGCTGGGTAGCGATCTCTTCCGAAGTCAGGTTAAAGCTCTCGCCGGTGACCGACACCGCGACCGGCCCCATCAAGACAATGGCGCCGCTGTCGAGCTGACGATGAATCGCCTCTTCGTCAATGCGGCGAATGCGTCCGCTGTGGCAATAATCGACGCCGTCATCGACGCCCAGCGGCTGGGCAATGATAAAGTTGCCGCTGACAACGTTGATATGGGCCCCCTGCAGCGGGGTGTTGTTGAGGCTCATCGACAGACGGGCGGTGATCTCCAGCTGCAGCATCCCCGCCGCCTGCTTAACCAGCTCCAGCGTTTTGGCGTCAGTCACTCGCGTCTGCTTGTGATAGACCGGCTCGTGATGGTGCTCGGCGAGGTTAGCGTCAATCTGCGGGCGGGCGCCATAGACCACCACCAGGCGAATGCCCAGGCTATGCAATAATCCTATGTCATTGACAATATTTGAGAAATTTTCATGCTCAATGGCTTCGCCGCCCAGCATGATGACAAACGTTTTTCCCCGATGGGCATTAATATAGGGAACAGAATGGCGGAATCCTTCTACCAGTTCAGTGCGACGTTCCTTCACCATGACAAACCCTCAATGCATGATTATTCGTAATTATTGTATTTTTATTCTGTTTTGCCGTTAAACGCAAGCCCCAATTTGAGGCTAAGCCGCGAAAAACATGTGACCCGGCGCAGGGTGTCAATGAATGTTTACCCTTTTATAGATGACAGGTTATATGCCTTTCGTTAAAGTTTCTGGTCAATCTGTTTGTTTTGGGTATAAATGCGTTTTTATTGCTTGGGAGTGGCATGTCGGGAAACAACTCAGGATTAAGCCGTCGCCGTCTGTTGCAGGGCGCGGGCGCCATGTGGTTAATGAGCGTGAGCCCTGTCGGGTTGGCCGCCGCCGCGCGGGTGGTCGCCGTTCGCGTCTGGCCAGCATCGACCTACACGCGTGTCACGGTAGAATCGAATCATGTGCTGAAATACCGGCAGTTTGCCCTCAGTAATCCGGAACGGGTAGTGGTCGATCTGGAAGGGGTTAACCTGAACTCTGTGCTGAAAGGCATGGGCGGCCAGATCCGCGATGACGATCCCTTTATTAAGTCCGCCCGCGTGGGCCAGTTTGATCCACAAACCGTGCGCATGGTCTTTGAGCTCAAGCAGAACGTTAAGCCGCAGCTGTTTGCCCTCGCGCCGGTGGCTGGCTTTAAAGAGCGTCTGGTGATGGACCTCTACCCCGCCAACGCCACCGATGTTCAGGATCCGCTGCTGGCGCTGCTCGAGGATTACAACAAAGGCGACCTGGAGCGTCAGGTGCCGCCGGCGCAAAGCGGGCCGCAGCCGGGCAAAGCCGGGCGCGACCGGCCGATTGTCATCATGCTCGATCCCGGGCACGGCGGCGAAGACTCCGGCGCCGTGGGAAAGTATCGCACCCGCGAAAAAGACGTGGTGCTACAGATCGCCCGTCGCCTGCGGGCGCTGATCGACAAAGAAGGCAATATGAAGGCCTATATGACCCGCAACGAAGACGTGTTTATCCCGTTGAAAGTGCGTGTCGCCAAGGCGCAGAAGCAGCGCGCCGACCTGTTCGTGTCGATTCACGCCGACGCCTTTACCAGCCGCCAGCCCAGCGGCTCTTCGGTGTTTGCCCTCTCCACCAAGGGGGCCACCAGTACCGCGGCAAAATATCTCGCCCAGACGCAGAACGCCTCGGATCTGATCGGTGGGGTCAGCAAGAGCGGCGACCGCTATGTCGACCACACCATGTTCGATATGGTGCAGTCCCTCACCATCGCCGACAGCCTCAAATTCGGAAAGGCGGTGCTGGAGAAAATGGGCAATATCAATAATTTGCACAAGAATCGGGTAGAGCAGGCGGGCTTTGCGGTACTGAAGGCGCCTGATATCCCCTCCATTCTGGTGGAGACGGCGTTTATCAGTAACGTGGAAGAAGAGCGGAAACTGAAAACGGCCAAATTCCAGCAGGAGGTGGCCGAGTCGATCCTCGCCGGGATTAAAGCCTACTTCGCCGACGGCGCGACGCTGGCCCGCCGCGGATAACCACACAGGAAAGGGACATGGCCTTACTGAAAAGCGCCCATGGCGGCAATATCCGCGAGGCCGCCGCCCTGCTGGGCATAGCCCCCGGCGAGCTGCTGGATTTTAGCGCCAACATCAATCCGCTGGGGATGCCTGCCTCGCTCAGGCAGGCGATCGTTGACAACCCAGGCTGCGCCGAACGCTACCCTGACGTCGAGTATCAACAGCTGCATCAGGCGCTGGCTGCCCACCATCAGTTGCCGGCGGCGCATATCCTCGCCGGCAACGGCGAAACTGAATCGATCTTCACCCTCGTCCACGGCCTTAAGCCGCGGCGGGCGATGATCGTCATTCCCGGTTTCGCGGAGTACCGGCGGGCGCTGCAGACGGTGGACTGCGAGGTGGTGGAGTATGCCCTGCGGGAGCGCGATGGCTGGCAGCTGACCGACGCGATCCTCGATGCCCTGACTCCGGCGCTGGACTGCCTGTTTCTCTGCACCCCGAACAACCCCACCGGCCTGCTGCCGGAGCGGGGCCTGCTGGAAGCCATTGCGCAGCGCTGCCGGGCGCTGAACATCAGCCTGATCCTCGATGAGGCCTTCCTCGACTTTATCCCCGACCAGCCGGGGTTTATTCCTCTGCTGGCGCAGCATCCGCACGTCTGGGTTTTGCGATCGCTGACCAAATTTTATGCCATTCCGGGGCTGCGTCTCGGCTACCTGCTGAACGCTGATGCCCAGGCGGTGGCCCGACTGCGCGCGCGACAAATGCCGTGGTCCATCAACGCCTATGCCGCCCTGGCCGGGGAAATTATTCTCCAGGATCGGGCGTATCAGCGGGCCACCTGGCAGTGGCTGCAGGAGGAGGGAGCGCGTTTCTATGCGCAGCTGCAGGAGATGGCCGGGCTGACCGTATGGCCCGGGCGTGCTAACTACCTGTTCTTGCGCTGCGACAGAGCCGATTTTGACCTGCAATATGCCCTGCTGCGCCAGCATGTGCTGATCCGCAGCTGCGCCAACTACCCGGGGCTGGATAGCCGCTATTTCCGGGTGGCGATCCGCAGCGCCGAGGAAAACGACCAGCTGCTGGCGGCGTTGCGCCGGGTGCTGGCCTGAGGCCTACTGCAGGATGACGCCCCCGGGCACCATCGCCAACAGATGCTGCTGCGGCCAGTGGGCGGCGATGTCGCTGTCTGTCAGCCGCCATTGCAGAAATTCGACGTCATGCCGACGGCGGTCCAGCAGCAGGCCGACGACGCTGCCGCTGTGCGCCACGTTGAGACCATAGAGCCCTGCGCTTTCCACCAGGTCCAGCAGCGCGTCAAACCCCGGCTTAGGCAACAGCTGCTGGCTGGCAATGGCGCTGATGGTTGCTGCTTCGCCCAGCAGCTGCGGGTTGCCGCAGTGGCAGGCCTGTTGAACTTTCTCCCACGCCAGTTGCAGCCGGGAGGCGTTTGCCAACAGGCCCGGCTCGCGCGGCAGCTGGTGATAGTCGGTGGTGCGCAGCGTCAGCGGGCTCTCCAGCACTAACAGGTCGAGCGCCGGCGGAGGGGGACAGGCGATTTGCGTGGCGGCGGTATTATGGTCGAACAGCGTCAGCTGGCGAAACAGGGTGCTGTCGGTAGGCTCCAGCGCGACGCACAGGCGCGCCAGCGTCGGCTCATCCAGTAGATGGCCCAGATGATGGGCGGTGGCGACGGCGGTGGCAGCGATATCGGCGGTGCTGCTGGCCATCCCTTTGGCCACCGGGATCGTTGAGTGCAGGGTGATGCGGATCTGCTGGCTCAGCGCTGGGGGGTAGCCCCAGTGGGCCAGCAGCTGGTCGACCATCGCCCGCGACAGCGGCCGCTCGTCTTTTCGCGGTACCCCGGTCTCGACCTCGACGGTGCTGTACCAGTCCACCGGACAGGAGACCAGCTTTTCGCTGCCGAGGATCCAGCCCTGGATAAGTTCTCCGCACGAGGCGGGACATTGTGCAACAGCCACGTTTTCACCTTTCCGCTTACCTTCGCCAGGGCGCATAGTGGCATGGCGACCCGCCGGTTACCATGATTCTCCGCAAGAGGAGGCGCGTCGTTTATGCCGACACCGCCAGCTCGCGCGCCTGCGGCAATGCAAGACGCATGACGTCGCGGGCAATCATTAGCTCTTCATTGGTATTGATCACCGCCACTTTGACCAGCGCATTATCCGCCTGAATAAAGGTCGCGCTCCGCTGGTTTTTCTCGTCGTCCAGCGCGAGGCCGAGAAAATGCAAATTGCGGCAGATCGCCGCCCGCGCACGGGCGGAATTCTCGCCTATGCCGCCGGTAAAGATCAGCGCGTCCAGACCTCCCATCTGCATGATATAGCTGCCGATAGTCGCGCGAATGCGTTCGGCAAACAGCGACAGCGCCAGAGCCGCCCGTTCGTTGCCGGCGTCAGCTGCCTGTTCGACGTCGCGGTAATCAGATGACACGCCGGAGACGCCCAGCAGCCCGGATTCATTATTCAGCAGCTGGTTGAGCTGCTGGGCGGATTTCCCTTCTTTCTCCACCAGCCAGGGAAGAATCGACGGGTCGATATCGCCACTGCGGGTGCCCATCATCACCCCGGACTGCGGGGTAAAGCCCATTGAGGTATTCACCGACTGCCCGCCTTTGATGGCGCAGACGCTACAGCCATTGCCCAGATGGCAGCTTACTACCCGCAGGGCGCTCAGCGGTACGCCCAGCTTTTCCGCCAGCGCGCTGCTGACATAGTGATGGCTGGTACCGTGAAAACCGTAGCGGCGAATGCCCAGCTCGGCGTAATAGCGCCAGGGGAGGGGATAGAGCCAGGCCTCCGGCGCCAGGGTCTGGTGAAAGGCGGTATCAAAAACCGCCACCGCCGGTACCGCGGGTAACAGCTGGCGAAAGAGACGTATGCCCAGCGCATTGACCGGGTTATGCAACGGCGCCAGCTCCGCCAGGCGCTCGATCTCCCGCAGGGTATCGTCGCAGACCAGCGCGGCGTCTTTGAAGCGTTCGCCGCCGTGGGCGACGCGGTGGCCAACGCCGTCGATCTCCTGCAGGCTGCTCAGGATCCCGCGGCCGGTCAGCGCCTCCAGCAGGAGGGTCACTGCCTCATGGTGATCGGCGATGGGCAGCGTCTCCTGCCATTTCTGTGCCGACGTTTTCAGCGTGAAGCGGGCCTCGGGCAGGCCGATACGTTCGATCAACCCCTGACAGAGCAACGCCCCCTGCGGCATGTTAAGCAGCTGAAACTTCAGGGAGGAGCTGCCGGCGTTAATCGCCATGATTTTATAGGTCATTGATATTCCTCTGCATTCAGGCAGGCGAACAGGTCATCAAGCCCGTCGCCGGTTAACGCGCTGGTGATAAAGATATGTCCGGCGCCCGCCGTCTCGAGCCATGTCCGGACCTGTTGCAGACGGGGCGGGGCGGCCAAATCGGCTTTAGTGATCACCCCGATGACCGGGCGGTTCATCGGGGCGGTAAACCCCGGAGAAAAAGGTGACCAGGGCGCATCGGCATTTAGTACCAGCGCGATGACATCGGCCTCGCAGGCGCTGGTGAGCAGTGCACTGTACAGGCAGCGGTTTTCCAGATATTCCCCGGGGGTATCGATGGCGGCCGGCGTCCAGACGATGGCCTGGGTTTTCTGATAGCGCAGGGTTTCGCCACGCAATACCTGGGTCAACGAGGTTTTGCCGCACTGGCTGGGTCCGATAAGCATCAGGCGTTGCATGGGCTCAGGTCCGGGTAATTGGGCAGGCGGTGAAGCGCATCAGCTCACCGAGGGTGCGGGTGACCTGCCTGAGCGCGTACTCCACGGCGGAGACATCGCCGGTCAACACCACCGCGCCGGTGAAGCGATCGAGAAAACCGATCTCCACCGCGCCGGACTTGGTGGCGATGTCGCAGGCGATAATCGATGCTTCACTGGGGGTAATGGTAAGAATGCCGATGGCGGAGACCGCGTCCGGCAGACCCAGCTTTTTGAACAGATCTTTGCCAGGATTGGCAATGAGATGCGCCAGAGTGACCTGTTTGCCCGGGACATACTCCTGGATCATGCGTTCGGTAGGGGTTTGCGGTTCCATTATCCCTCCATCAGCTGTTGCCACAGCGCATCGTGCGGTCGCGGGATCACTGCCCGGTGAACCAGTAATCCTTTCTCGCCTGCGCTGTCGCTGGCCACCGTGACGGCGTTGTCGACATCGGCGATATCACCCGCCACCACCATGTAGCATTTGCCGCCGATACCAAACGCCATATGGACCCGCACCAGGGTGACGTTGGCCGCTTTCACCGCGCGGTCGGCGGCGCTGATGCACGCCGCCACGCTCCAGGTTTCGACGATCCCCGCCGCCTGCCGCTGCCCGACCACGTTGAGACCGCTGATCGCCGGTAGTACGCTGGGGTGAATGTTGGCCAGCACCAGGCTGTCCACCAGCATCTCCCCGGCGCGCGCGGTGCCGGCGGCGATTGCCTGCTGCACGGCGCCGACGTCGCCGCCGAGCATCAGCAGGAATTTCCCGGGGCAAAGGGTTCTGCAGAGCAGGAGCTGTACGTTCGCGCTTTTCAGCATGACGTCGCCCAGCTCCATCCCCCTGGCGATGCTGGTCAGTTCTAAAATTCCGATAGCCTGGGTCATGATTAACCTCTTACAAGCGTAATGGCCTGCTCCGTGATGGCGGAGACCAGGCCGTCAATACTGGCGTGCACCGGCGCGCCGAGGGCGTCGGCGGGGATATCCGCCAGCACCTGGCCGCGCGTTACCCGCTCTCCCGGCGCGACGCAGGGCACGGCGCTGATGCCGATATGCTGGCGCAGGGGCAGGGTGACGCAGGCCACCTCCGGTTCCACCGCCGTCAGCGGCGCTTCCTGATACCAGGGATCAAGTCCCAGTTTGCTGATGAGCCGCTTGACCGGCACCAGGCGGTGCTTCGCCATCTCGTCCGCCGGACGCAGCGGTCCGTCGTAGCGCAGGTTTTTCGCCCTCAGCTCACGTTTCAGCAGACGGTTGATGCGCATGGGGGAAATACCCACCGGGCAGGCGACGCTCTCGCAAACGTTGCACTCCGAACAGGTCAGGGCGCTGAGCAGCAGCGACGGAGTGGCCGCCTGGCGATAGTTCACCGCCCGCACCAGCAGATGAGGGGAAAGCTCATGGCCGATCAGGTGCCGGGGGCATAAATCTGTGCATAAACGGCACTGTTCACAGACGGTGCGGGCGATGGCGAGCAGCGTTCGTTCATCCTGCCGCCGTCGCTGGATCAATGGATGGTTGCCCGGGAGCACCAGCAGGCCGCCGGTAGTTTTGGTGACCGGTGTCTCGAGGGAGGTAATAAGCGAGCCCATCATCGGACCGCCGTTGATAAACCCCGGATCGTCAACCGTCGCGCCGCCGGCCAGATCCAGCACCTCGCGCAGCGATATACCCAGTGGTACGGCCAGCGTCAGCGGACGGGCGACGGCGCCATTGACGGTCAACGTCCGGCGAGTCACCGGATAGCCCTGTTCCACGGCTCTGGCGATATTGAGCACCGTCTGCACGTTATTGACCACCACGCCGACGCTGACCGGCAGCGCGGCAGGTGGTACGCGGCGTCCCGTCGCCAGCCAGATAGTGAGCACCTCATCCCCGGCCGGATAGACGTCAGGCAGAATATGCAGCCGGGCCCATTCCGGGAGTCGTGGGGTTAGTGCCGCAATCGCCGGAGCATATTTCGCCTTCAGGGCAATGATCCCTTCCCGGGCGCCGGTGGCGGTCATCGCGTAACCCAGGCCGCGAATCAGTCGGTCAGCCTGCTGAGCCATCAGCTGTTGGTCAACCTTCAGCATCGGTTCGCATTCGGCGGCGTTCACCAGCACGGTGTCCACCCGGGCCTGCAGTTTGATGTGGGTCGGAAAGCCTGCGCCACCGGCTCCTACGACGCCAGCGGCCCGAACGCGTTCGCGGATCTCCGCCGCATCAATGCTTGATAGTGGCCCTATCGCTTCACTCATTGCAGGTTCTCCAGCAGTTGCGCGATGGCCGCGCCATCGACCGGACGCGGGTTGGTGCGCAGGGTGGCATCGGTCAGCGCGGCCGGCACCATGGCGGGAATTCGCGATAAGAAAAGGGGATACTTTTCCTGCAGCGCGCCCTTGAGGGTGGGAATGGCGCACTGCTGTTTCAGCGTTTCCACCGCGGTAAGCAGCGCCTGGAAAGCCTCCTGTTCGCCAGCTGCGGGCGGGCAGAAGCGGCAGGCCCTGGCCAGGCGCGCATAGCGCTTAGCCGCTCGCGGCTCGCCGGCATTGAAGCGGATCACCGCGGTCAGCAGCAGCGCATTGGCCAGGCCATGGGGGAGGTGAAACTGGCCGCCAAGCTGATGGGCGATCGCATGATTGAGCCCAAGGCCAGCCTGGCTAAAGGCCATACCGGCGAGGGTTGATGCATTGTGCATTTTGCTGCGGGTCGCAATGCAGTCGCCCTGACGAATCGCAACGGGCAGGGCGCGAAACACCAGCCTGGCGGCCTTTTCCGCCAGCGCATCGGTAAAATCGGTGGCCTGCGGCGAGACCCATGCCTCCAGGGCGTGGGTCAGCGCGTCCAGCCCGGTATGGGCTGTGATTGTGGGCGGTACGCTAACCACCAGCGTCGGGTCGATGATCGCCATGTCGGGACAGAGCGCCTCATGGAACAGCGGGTACTTGATCCCTTTTTCCGGGTCGCTGATGACGCAGGCGCTGGTCACTTCCGAACCGGTACCGCTGGTGGTGGGGATCGCCACGCAGGTGTCGACAGGCAGACCGCCCTGCTGGCTGAACCAGACGATAGCCTTGGCGGCATCCATCGCCGAGCCGCCGCCGAAGCCGATCACCACCTGCGGACGCAGGGCCTGCATCTGCGCTATCCCTTTCGCCACGGTGTGAATGGTCGGATCCGGTGTAATATCGCTGAACACGCTGACGCGGTTGCTGGCGGGCAGCGCGGCGCGCAGTCGGTCAAGCAGCGGCGAGCGCGCCAGGAAGCCGTCGCAGACGATCCAGATGTGCTGATGGCTAAAGCGCTGCAGCGCGGCAAGGCTGCCCGGGCCGCTGTAGAGGCGCGTTTGCAGAGAAAAGGTATGCATGGCGCCCCCGGTTAGCGAATGGAAAAACCGTTGGTCAACACGCAGCGCCGCAGGCGGGCGAACGTCCGCGCGGAGGTGGTGCCTTCTCCGGTTGGCGTGGCGATGGTGAAGGTGGTAAACCCTTCGCCGCCGACGCCGATTCCCGCGTAAGACGGGCCATTTTTGACAAAAATGGAGGTCTGCAGGGTGCGTGCCGCCAGATTGAGCCGCGAGACATTCTGCGAGTGCATAATGGCGGTGTGGTGCAGACCCTCCTCAACGCGCAGGGCCAGCGCCAGGGCGCTGTCAAAGTCGGCGACCCTGACGATCGGCAGCACCGGCATCAGCTGCTCGCAGGTCACCCAGGGGTCGTTCGCCTCCACCTCGGCAATCAGCAGGCGAGGGGGGCGAGGCGGAACGGCGAGACCCGCCGCCGCCAGCAGCGCAGCCGGGCTTTTACCGACCAGTTTTTTATTCGCCGCGCCGTCGGGCAGGCAGACGGCACGCAGGGTATCGGCCTCCTGTCGGCTCAACAGCAGCGCGTCAAAATCCTGCATCTGCTGGATCAGGCGGTCAGCGACGGAGGCGACGACGATCAGGCTTTTTTCGGCGATACAGGGCAGGTTGTAATCGAAGGCGGCGCCGCTGATGATATCTTCGGCGGCTTTGACGAGATCGGCGGTTTCATCAACGATGCACGGCGGATTGCCGGCGCCAGCGCCGATCACTTTTTTACCGCTTTTCATGCCCATCGCCACAATGCCAGGGCCGCCGGTGATAGCCAGAACGGCAATCAGCGGGTGGGACATCATTTGCTGGGTGGCTTCAAAGGTCGGCTCGGCAACGGTCACCACCAGGTTACGGATCCCGCTGCAGCGGTAGGCGATCTCTTCGATCCTGGCGATAAGCTTCAACGAGACCTTTTTCGCGCCGGGATGGGGGCTGAAATAGACGCTGTTACCCGCCGCCAGCATGCTGATACTGTTGTTGATAATGGTTTCCGTTGGGTTGGTGCTGGGCGCCACGGCGCCAATAACCCCGAACGGCGAGTACTCAAACAGCACCATCCCGCCATCGCCGGTGAGGGCGCTGGTAGTGAGATCCTCTATGCCCGGCGTGTTTTCAAGAGCGGCTTTATTTTTCAGATATTTATCTTCTTTGTTGCCCATGCCGGTTTCCGTGGCGCTCTCTTCCGCCAGCGTCGCCAGCTCGGGGGCCAGCGTCTCCCGCAGGGCGCTGATAATGGCGCTGCGGGTTTTTAGCGGACACTGCTGATAGCGGAGAAAAGCCTGATGAGCGGCGTCGATGGCGCTGCCGACATCGCAGAAAATGCCCTGCTCTTGCTGAGGGGCAGGGGGCGTCGGCGCGAGCTTTTCACTGAGGATGGTGCGGATAAGGGTTTCCAGTTCTGCTGTATTCATTGATGAGTTCTCACGTTAATGGCCGCCATGGCAGCCTGTGCAATAGCCATATCCTGCTCGACGCTGCCGCCGCTAATGCCGATGCCGGCTATTAGCTGGCCATCGCGCCACAGCGGATATCCGCCGCCAAAGGTGACGACTTTGCCCTGCAGATGGCTCTCCAGACCGTACAGCGCAGCGCCTGGCTGTACGGTCGTCGCGAGCTCGTGGGTGGCGGTTTTCATGGCGACGGCGGTCCAGGCTTTTTTCGGCGCCAGCTCGCTGCTGACCAGCAGCGCATCGGGCATTCGCCAGGTCACGGTTTCGGTGCCGTGTGCGTCAACGATGCTGACCACCACCGGCACCTGCAGCTGGCGGGCGTGTTCAATGGCCTGACGGATGAGCTGATGCAGCTCGTGAAAGGAGAGCGACCCGGCCTGGGCTTTGGGCGCGTCGGGCGCAGGCGACCCGCTGGCGGCCAGATAGCGGGCCGCGATCTCCGTCACAAGGCGGCGCTGGTGAGCGGCATGATCCTCGCTGCGCGCCAGGGCATACAGGCAGTCAGATAAGCGGTTCAGATAACGCAGCAGTATCTGACGGATAGTAACCTCTGCCGCCAGCTCGACCAGCCGGCGCTCCGCCCGTCTGGCAACGGTGCGGGCCAGGTGCAGACGGCTGGCGGCTTCACAGCGTCCGGGCAATACAAACTGGTGCAGCGCCGGCACGCGGGCCATCTCGCGATCGATGGTCTGCTCCAGCAGGGCAATCTCTTCGCTGCTGATATAGCGCTTACCCGGTGATGGCTGTTCGCTGTCGCTGGCGAGCTCCGCGCTGAACCAAAAAATGTGCTGCTGCAGGGCTTCGAGCAGGGTGCGCTGTTCCTCTTCAGCGACGGCGCAGACGCACAGGCTCAGCATAGCGTTCAGTTCATCCAGGGTGCCGTAGGCTTCGACGCGCGGATGCGTCTTGCTGACCCGCTGGCCGGTAAAGAGTGATGTACTGCCGGCATCGCCGGTTCGGGTATAGATAGCCACAGGCGCCCCCTTAGCGTGAAAGTGAGTCAACAATGCCCACGACGGCAAGATCGATGGCCTCATTCGGGCCGCTGAAAACGTGGCGTGCGCTCGAGCCGCTGCAGAGCAGCACCAGCTCGCCGACGCCAGCGCCAACCGAATCTACCGCCACTTCATCGCCGCTCGTGGGGAGAATCGGACGATCGTCGTCCGCGCTTACCCGGCGCACCAGCAGCAGTTTTTTGCCGTTCAGAGAGGGCGATTTTTGCGTCGAGACGACGGCGCCGGTCACGCGTGCCAGATGCATAGTTCACTCCTGCTTAATCAATTGAACATGCCGCGCGACGGCCGCTTCGCGGGCGAGGGCGGTGATAATGGGACGGCGGCGCAGCACCAGATAGCCGCCACTGAAACGGGCTACGTCGGCATAGGTGAGCACCGACGCGGCGTGAAGCCTGACGGGCTGGCCAAGCGGATCGCTGAACGTCAGCGGCAAGCGGGCGAGTTTTTTTACCGCCAGCGCGGGGAGCAGGGCGGGAAGCAGCGTTAGCTGTACCCGAACGCCCCAGGCCATCGCCTCATGCAGTGCGCAACCGGCTGCCGCCAGCGCACGCTGGCCGGCAAGCTGCTCCAGCAGCGGTAAATCCACCTGCACGATGCGCAGCGAAGCGTGCTGGCACAGCAGGCTGCGGATATCCGCTTCGCCGAGCTGGGCCACGCTGAGCGTGGCCGTGCTGAGGGCGCGACGGCGCAGACGGGCGGCGACCTCTTCGACGATACGCTGCAGCATCGCGTGGTTCATGGCTTCGTCACCAGCGTTGCCCAGGCTTGCGCAGCGTCAGCGCCTGCCGCATTGGCCTCGTCAGTATCGATGTGCATCTCAAGACGCATATCCGGGGCAACGCGGACCGCCACGTTGTCGAAGATAAGCCGCCTGTCGCTGCCTTCGATCGCCACCGCGACGCTATCGCCATGGGAGACGCGCAGGATCAACGCATCAAGTGGCGACATATGAATATGTCGCTGGGCAACAATCGTCCCGCCGCTCAGCTGCAGTTCGGCAAAGGGGCTTATCAGGCGGATCCCCGGCGTGCCCTGCAGATTGCCGGACATGCGCAGCGGCGCGGCGATACCGAGGATCCGGGCGTCGGTGCGTGAGATTTCCACCTGGCTGGTCTGGCGCAAAGGGCCGAGCAGGCGCACGTTGTTTAATCGCCCTTTGGGGCCAACCAGGGTCACCGTCTGCTCTGCAGCATATTGTCCCGGCTGCAGCAGCGCTTTTTTCGGCTGGATGGGCTGCGCGGGAAAAAGCCTGGCATAGTCAGCCGCCGCTAAATGGATATGGCGACTGGAGATACCGATTGGAATGGGACGCTGGCGCATCTCATCCAGCACTTTGTTGACTGTCGAAGCCAGCTGTTGTTTATCCATTACGCGTCACCTCGTTTACCGGCGTGCAGGCACTGCGAGCGGGGATCGCCTTTTTGTCGTGGGCAGTGTGGGTCCAGGCACAGGTTGCAGGTTACCCGCTCCGTAGAGTGGGAAGGGGCGTCTGTGAGGGCCGTGTTCTCCTCCGTCACGGCGACGTCAGGCGCTGGTGAAGGCGCCTGGACGCGGGCCGGCAGCAGGCCTTCCCCGGGCCTGGCGATAACCTTCTGCGCTACCAGCCCCTGCTGCCGTTCGGCGAGTTCGGCCCCGGTCATCACCGCCGCCTGGACAGAGGCCACATCACCGGCGATCTTCACCACCATCCAGCCGGAACCGTTGGTCTTTTCCAGGGCGAGCAGCGTGATGGCGGCCGCTTTCGCCATAGCGTCGGCGCAGGTGATGGCCAGGGCCAGACCGCTGACCTCAAGTAATCCCAGTGATTGCTTCACGCGGTGCTCCTTTTTTGAGGGTCAGACGGATTTCGGCAGAATGGCCTCAACATCGCTATGCGGGCGCGGGATCACATGGCTGGACTTGACCTCGCCGACCACGCTGGCCGCCGCGCTGCCGGCGTCAACGGCGGCTTTGACCGCGCCGACGTCTCCGCGGACCATCACGGTAATCAGCCCGGAGCCAATTTTTTCGTAACCAATCAACTGCACGTTGGCGGATTTCACCATTGCATCAGCGGCTTCAATGGCGCCAACCAGGCCTTTCGTTTCAACCAGTCCTAGTGCGTTATTCATACTGCGTTCTCCTGTGGATTAAGCATGGCGATCCCGAAATGGGATCCCTTTGACGAGACGAGCCGCATTGTTGCCAGTGTTTCGCCGGGCCAGCCTGTTCTGGTGATACATCAGCGAAAACAGCGGAGTTGATGCGGGTAAATTTTTGTAGTGCACGATGAGCCGTTCCCGGTCGCAGGCGATGCCTACCTGCAGCGGCGAACGCTGCGCCGCCTGCCAGGCGTGATGGATAAGATCGCCGCCGGTCTGCGGCTGCAGAACAAAAGGAATGCCTTCCTCTTCAATGCCCAGCAGGACATCGCGCCACTGTTCGCTGCATTCGTCAGTGACGGCAATGACGATGGCGGGGGCGACTACGCTACTCTCCATGTGTGCCTCCTTTTTGCCAGGAAAGGAGTAATCCGCTGGCGACCGCATTGCGTGGGCCTTCACAGCCGCGGATATTGCCGCGCCCGGCAACCAGCCGGTAGTGCGCCAGCGCGTCGGTGACCAGCTGGGGGATCTCGAAATCGAGGGACGAGCCGCCCACCAGCACCACGAACGGGATGTCGCGAATGTTGCCGGTAGGGCTCACCTGGCGTAACGCTCGCAGGGCGTTGGTGACAAAGACGCGTGATTTGGCGCTACGGCGAATGGCGCGCACTTTCTCCAGCGGCAGATCGCCGGGCAGGGGAACCAGTTCATCCGGTTTCACCACGCAGACGCGGGCAAATACCGTCGGTGGTAAGGCCGACGGAAAAAACTGGACGCTGCCGTCTTCATGACGCAGATGAAACAGGCTTTCGACTTTTGCCAGCGGATATTTTTTGATTTCTTCCGCCAGGTAGCGGTCCTCAAGCCCCAGCTCGCGGGCGATGATCATCGTGACCATATCGCCGGCGCCGGCCAGGTGAGTGGCGCTGATCTCTCCCTGCGCATTGATAATGGAGGCGTCGGTCGACCCGGCGCCCAGATCGAGGATCGCCAGCGGGCGCGTGGTGCCGGGAGTGGTGAGCGCCCCAAGAATGGCCGCCTCCGCTTCGGCGCCGCCCACCTGAACCGCAATCTGCAGTTTGTGCTCAATTTCACGGGCGATGAGGGCCATCTGCAGGCGATCCGACTTGACCATCGAGGCGATACCCACCGCCTGCTCCAGCGAGAACTCCCCCGCAAGACCGCCGGTCACGCTGACTGGCACCGCCGTATCAACGGCCAGCAGATCCTGAATGCGGATCTCCTGAGCTGGCTTATTGGTAAGCTCCGCCATGGTCTGGCGCACGTGCTCAAGCATGCCGCCGATATTGGTGCCCGCTTCTCCCGCGACGTTGTCCAGTTTGCCGCAGCCGTCAACCGCTTTCATGATGGCTTCCGCCCCGGCGGCCACATCAACCTGTACGCTGCGCCCCTGAGCGATGAGCAGCAGATTACCTGCCGGAATAGCGCGGGCCTTGACGTCGCCGGAGGGGGTTTTCACCACCACGGCCGAGCGGTTGCCAATCAGCGCCCGCGCCATTGGCACGATATTTTTGGTCTCCTCGGCGTTGAGATCGAAAACGGTCGCAATACCGTAGGGGTTGGAGAGCGTTTCGATGATCTTACCGGGTAAAGCGACCTCGACGGCCGCCAGCATGCCAAGTGGAATCCGGTCGATATGCTGAACTTCGTCGATCACCGGTAGCGGTTGCTGTAGCCGGTTATTGACCAGCACGCCGTCATCCTGCTGCAAAATAATGCCGGTTATCTGATAGCCCGCTGCCGTTGCCGCATTGACCATCGCGGCGACATCGGCAAAGTCAAAGGCCGAGGAGACCACCAGAATATAGGGAGTGCCCGCGGAGCAGGACAGCAGCGCCTCTGGTGTGATGGTGATGCCGACCCCCAGTCCGACGCCGCCGGGTGTCTTCGGGTTATGGCCGATCATGGTGGACTCGGTGATGATGGTTTCCGTGATGGTTTCCATCGCCACATCGCCAATGACCGGCGTGGCTTCGTTAATGCGAATAAGCGAAATATCGCTGAGCTGAATGCCGGCCGCTTTTGCCGCCTGCGTTAGCGCCTCCTGGATACCGAACACATTTCGTAATGTGCCTTTTATACCCGTGGTTTCAGCCAACGCGCTGTGGCGAATGTTCAGCACACCTGCGTCATCGACCGTCGCCAGGGCGACTTCTGTCGAGGAGTTGCCAATATCAATGCCAGCGATATAGCGCATGCTTACCCCCTGTTAATCGTCGCCTTTGAGTTTCTTACGCTCGATGTACAGCCCGGCCGCTTCCCGAACAAAGGCGGCACAGAGTCGTGCCTGGTAGCGATGCTCGAGGTCATCAGCGATCGCCAGTAGCTCCGCCTGGGTGGAACGGTATGGGCGCAGGGCGTTGTAGATCTCAAGGATCCGGTCGTCGGGAACCGCGGTGAGCTCTGCGGCCCGCTCAAAGTTCATCGCCAGCCGATCGCGTCCGGCATCCTGGGCGATCGCCGCCTGCATACGCAGCGTTTCCGGAGTGATGCGCATGTCCTGCGCCGTAACGCGATCGCTTAATACGTTCTCCAGCGTCAGGTCATCGAGCGTTTTATTGGTAGCGGTTTTGACCCACTCCGGATGGCGGGTCGCTAACGGGTAGTCGCTAACTTTTGGCTGGCGAACGGTGTCGTTTGTCGGCGCGGCTGGCGCGGGCGTTATCCCGTCCTGTAGGCTGTTCATCCGGCTCAGCACGTCGCGTACCATGGATTCAATTGCGTCGGTATTCATCGGGATATCCTTTGTTAAAGCGCCACGCGCAGTTCCTGCGGGTTTTTGCCCGTCACCACGTATTTGGTCTCTTTAATGTGCAAAATGGCCGACTTCGCCTGGTATTTGGGACGAGCCATCTGATCGTTAAGCGTCGGCACCGGCTGCGGCGACTCGCGTTTGGCGTAGCGCGCGGCGTTTTTGCCAATCTGACGGTAGGTTTCCAGCGTCAGCAGCGGCGCCTGCGGGAAGAGTTCCAGATTGGAAAGCGGCGGCAGGCCGCGCTGGTGGATGACGGTGGTGCCTTTCGACTGAATACCGATCGAGATGCCGGAGCCGCTCAGGCGGTTGCCTTCCACTGCCACGAAGGCGACGTCAGAAGACTTAAAGCAGCGGATCACCCGGGCTTTGATGCCTTCTTCCTCAATGCCGGCGATCACTTCGCGCAGAATATTTTTATGCGGAATGCCGACGATATTGGCGGTTTGCGCCAGACCAAACGCTGGCCCGACGGCAATAATGACTTCATCCTGCTGCGTGCCGGGTTTGGCTTCGCCGATTTCCGTCAGGAAGCTGTCGCCGGACACAGGCGCAACGGCGACCGGCGCGGCAGAGGCGACAGAAGCCGCAGGCGCGCTAAAGGAGACCGGCTTATCTGCGCCTGATTTCATCTCCACCAGCACCTCTTCGATAATCTGGCGCAGCAGCGTTTCGTTAATTTCCATTTTTCACCCCTTAGCCAAGTTCATTGGGATCGAGCGCGCCCGGGATATTTTTAATCTCTTCCCAGCGCTCGCCTTGCAGGCGGTAGCCTGTTGCCGGACCGGCATAATCGTTCACGTCATTCACGGCCGAGAGCACCTGGCCCTCGCCAACAATGATGGCGGAGGTATGCAGGTAGTCGCCGGTGAGCTTGGCTTTCTGAATATTGAGCATGTCCTGGGCGACATCGGGGAAGCCGCCTTTCGCCAGGGCTTTCACCACCTCCAGGCCGTTGCGGTTCTTGTTGATGATCTCCTGAGCAAACTTGATGTCCTCGACGATATTGCGCTCAGGCATATCTTTTGAACCGTGGGCGTAGGTGGCGGCTTCTACTTCTTCATCCGTAATAGGCGGCAAACCCATGCCGGCAAATACCGCCTGCAGCGCGCGGGCGGCTTTGTTGCGAATGGCGATCACGTCCTCTTCACGCACCGGCCGCAGGCCGCCATCGACCTTCAGGTCGCGCTGGATCACGTTGTAGTCATCGAAGTCTTCGGCATCTTCGTTGGAACCGGCGAACATGTTGTCGTAGTTCGGCACCGCCGAGTAACCGGAGGAGATGAAGTCGGTGCCTGGCAGGAACTGCATCAGCAGACGCGCGGTACGCCGCATATCCGAGTGGGTAAAGGTTTGATCGTTGCTGGAGGCGCACTCCAGATCCAGCGCTGAGCAGATCAGGTTTTCCGCCAGTACGGCGCGGATCCCGGACGGCACGGCGGACGGTACGCCGATACAGCTGACGGAGCCATTCTGCAGGCCTTGCACCCCGGCGGCTTTGGTGATGTAGATGCAGCGCGCTTCGAGATAAAGCATCGATTTGCCTTCGGCATAGCCCATCTGTACTTCAGAACCGGAACCGGAGGTAAAGCGCATTTTCAGGCCGCGCGAGGCGTAGGAGGAGGCGAGGAAGCCTTTCGACCACGGGGTGTCATCGCCATCGGTAAACACCGGTTCCGTACCGTACACCGAAATGGTTTCGGCATAGCAGGTGTGGCCCAGCATACCCAGTTTCAGCTCGGTGGCTTCTTCCAGCGAACACTGGGTGAGGACGCCGGGACGGCCAACCTGTGAACCGACCAGCAGGGCGATGGCGTTGAACGGCGCGTAGCGCGCCACGGCGACGGTGGTCTCCTGCTCGTCAAAGCCGCGCCATGCGCCTTCAGCGGCGTCGGCGGCAATCTGTACCGGATTGTCTTTGATATTAGTGACATGCGCCTGCTGGGACGGCGTGCGGCGGGCGCGCATTTTTTGCATCGCCATCATCATCTCGACCACGTTCATATGCGACACCACTTCCACGATTTTCGCCGGGGTCATCGCGGTAGTGAGCGGCACGATGTCGCTGCGTTTAACGTTCGGGTCGCAGAGCATGTTGGCGAGCTTAACCGAATCCATGGCCATCACTTCTTCGGCCCGGGCGAGATTAATGCCGTAGCGCGCGATAAAGTGGTCAATCAGGTCGAACTGCTCAACCGGCTTACCGTCGAGTTCGGTCACCGCGCCGTTGACGATGCGGATAGAAGGTTTGGGATCGTTAGGACTTTCCATCGCGATAAAGCCCTCTTCAATCCACTCCTTAACGAAACCATCCTGATTCACAGGGCGTTTCGCCAGTGCTTCAAATCTTTTCGATCTCATGAATCAGCCTCGCGGGTATTAAATGTAGGAGGGGCGATCGTTTTTCGGTTCGGCGCCCAGCGTCGCCAGTACGGTTTTGCCGATTTCCCGGGCGGAGATCACCGCCTGGCGCACCGCGCCAGAGTCGCCGGAAATCACCAGAATGGCTTCGTTGCTGAAACTGGTGCCGTGGGCCGGTGAGCTGTAAGCCACCACCTCGACGTTGGCTGATTTCAGCGCGGTATCGGCCATCAGCACGCCAACGGACGCCGGGGCGCCGACGATAATGCCGCAGGCGCGGCCCAGTGGGGCGCCGAACGCTTTTTCCAGGGCATAACTGGCGCGCGCGGTATACTGCAGCTCAATATGACCCGCTTCGTTGCCGTAGACATCGCCGAAGGTACGGTCCAGCTCTTTCAGCGCGACCTCAATCCCGCGTTTGACGTCGGAAACATCATTCCCGCCCAGCACAATCAGCGAGCCATGGCCGGCGCCGCCTTTGGTGTCGCGAGGAAGCTCAATGCTGACCACTTCGGTGTTGGTGGCTTTGACCGCTTCATCGGCGGCCATGATGTGCGGCCCGGCGCCGGTGCGGGCGCCGAGGATGCCGATAGAGCGGTAGTGTTTTTCGAGCTTCATCGCCTCCAGCAACGCGGCATCCACGTTGGCGATGACCAGCCCGAGGGTGTCGCCAATGGCGGTCCCGACAAATTCCGTTAAGCTGCAGCTTTTCTCTGCCATAGCCGTCTCTCCTGTGGGATGGGGGGTATCGGGAAGCGCCTGCTGCTCTGGCGTCGCTACACGGGCTATGACTTGCGCCATGATCTGTTCAACCAGCTCATTGCTGCTCATTGGCTATTCCCCTTCGGTAAGATTTTTTCAACATCGGTATGGGGGCGGGGAATGACGTGTACGGCTTTCACTTCGCCCACGTGGCGGGCTGCGGCGGCACCGGCGTCGGTGGCGGCTTTAACTGCCCCCACGTCGCCACGC
>NZ_JAGRQY010000041.1:0-716 GCF_018223905.1 Klebsiella sp. 28 | reverse complement strand
GCCCCGGTGTACGGGCCGAACCTGCGCGCCTCCTGCCGGCGCATGGAAGCCGCGGGCTGGCTGCGCACCCTGCGCGCCCCGAACCTGCAGCTGGCCGTCGAGCTGACGGAGGCCGGTCGCGGCATTGCAGAACCGCTCTTCCAGGCAGAACGCGAGGCTGAAACGGCACGACAACGACTGACAGACGTCCGGCGTCTGCCGTTACGCCAGACGGCTGCCGGTGACGCGGTGGAGCTGCAGCTGGGTGACGGTCATTACTCCCTGCGGGAAGCGGCCTACGTGATCCGTCTGGACGGTACCACCTGCCTGCAGCTGACGGATGCCGGCGGTATACGCCGGATAAAAGAGGGCGATCCCCTTCAGGTGGCCAGCTGGTATCAGACCTGTTTTGATGCAGGCCTGCCGGTCACCGTCCAGGTGAATGAGAGCCGGGACTGATCGCCACCACACAAGGAATATGAGCATAAAATGAAAGTCACTGAACCCGGGCTGAATAAGCTGATCGATAACCTGAACACCCTGATTTGCGAGGACAGCCTGCTCACGCGCCAGGAGCGTGAAACGCTGGTACTGGCCGTCGCCGCTATCGGCGCCATGAAAGCGCGCGTCGGCTTGAAAAAAGGCGATGCGCCGACCGTTGCCAGACGGGAAAAAAGGGAGAAAAAAGACCGCCAGCCTGATCCGCGTTTTCCGCGAGCCGGTCATCCCTGGCAGGA
>NZ_JAGRQY010000040.1:0-46419 GCF_018223905.1 Klebsiella sp. 28 | reverse complement strand
GAATCAGCGCCATCGCCACCTTCGGATGCTGATAAGGGGCAAACAGGGTGTAGAAGATATGGTCGCGCAGACGCACCGGGATCATTTTGGCGTTATAGGTCTGGTTTTGCTTCAGGCTAAAGACCTGCGAGGTCCCGGACTTCGCCGCGATCTGATACGGCGCAGTATGAAACAGCTTATAGCCGGTGCCGTTGGGCTGATTCGCCATCCCATACATGCCGTTGCGCACAATGCCCCAGTACGGGGATTTCGGGTCACCCACCTGCGGCAGGTTCGCCGGCTGCTGATAACGTTCCACATGGTTGCCCTGCTTCATCGAATAGAGCAGATGCGGATCCTGTACTTTACCATTGTTCAGCAGAGTGGTAAGCGCCTTCACCATCTGGATCGGGGTGGCGATCCAGTACCCCTGGCCGATGCCGACCGAGATGGTGTCCCCCTGATACCAGGGCTTTTTATGCACCCGCTGTTTCCACTCCCGGCTGGGCAGCACCCCGGCGTACTCCTCATTAAGGTCGATGCCGGTGGACTGGCCGTAGCCGAACTTGCTCAGCCACTCATGGATCCGGTCGATGCCCATCTCGAAGGCGACCTGATAGAAAAAAGTGTCTGCTGACTCTTCGATGGCTTTAGTCACGTTGAGCATGCCGTGGCCGGTTTTCAGCCAGTCGCGGTAGCGGCGTTGTGTGCCCGGCAGCGTCCACGTCGGCGCCCCGAAGAAGGTGGTGTTCGGGGTGATGACCCCAGCGGAGAGCGCCGACAGCGCCATATAGGGTTTGACCGTCGAAGCCGGAGGATATAGCCCCTGGGTGACGCGGTTGATCAGCGGCCGGTCCGGATTCTCCAGCAGCGATTTATAGGCCTGATAGCCGATACCTTTGACGAACGGATTAGGATCGTAGCTGGGACTGGAGACCATCGCCAGCACGCCGCCATCCCGCGGGTCGACCACCACCACCGCCGCCCGCTGTCCCTTCAGCACCGACTCAATATACTGCTGGAGATGAAGGTCGAGAGTCAGATAGATGTTTTTTCCGGCCACCGGCGGCACCTCTTTCAGTAGACGCACCACCCGGCCGTGGTTATCCACCTCCACTTCCTGATAGCCGGTGGTGCCGTGGAGCGCTTTTTCATAATAGCCCTCGATGCCCTGCTTACCGATATTGCGGTCGGCGGCGTAGTTCTCCTCTTCGCCGTTTTTCGCCAGCCGCTGCAGATCGCTGTCGTTGATTTTCGACACATAGCCCACCACGTGCGCCAGCTCTGCGCCGTAGGGGTATTCCCGTTGTTGGTAGCTCTCCACCGTCACGCCGGGGAAACGGAATTCGTTGACCGCGAAGCGGGCCACCTCCACATCGCTGAGGTCTGACTTGAGGGTGACCGCTTTGTAGCGGCTGGTGTGGTGCATATCGTCGCGAAAGCTGGCGATGTCGTCCGGCGTCAGGTCGACGATAGGCGTCAGCTGCTGCAACAGCGCGGCCATATCGGGAATTTTGCTCGGGATCACCTGCAGGCGATACAGGGTGATATTCTGCACCAGCGGAATACCGTTGCGATCGAATATCAGCCCGCGGCTGGGGGCGATGGGCAGCATTTTGATGTCGTTCTGGTTTGACCGGGTCTGGTAAAAATCGTGCTGCTCCACCTGCAGATGGTAGAGGTTAACGATCAGCACGCCAAAGCAGACCACCACCAGCAGAAAAGCAATTGCGGCCCGGCGGATAAACAGCATCTCTTCCGCGGAGTGGTCGCGAATTTCATCTCTCAAAAGGGGCATTAGCGGTACATCACCTGAATCACTGGAAAAGCCAACGGCGTAACGGCCGGGAAGCATAGCCTTATCGCAGCGTCAGCCCTACTGAAAGGTTGCTAATGATCTGGCAGAAATGTTTCAGCATGTTAGAGGGATCGTTATTCTTAACCTTGCCCATGACGCGTCAGGCTATATTCACGATGCCCGACGCGTCGGCGCAGCTCACTGTTCTGCGCGGGCCGACACGTGGGAGGTAGCCGACTTCCCTGAGGTATAGATTAAGTACAGCGCGAGGGCCAGACATATCACCGCCGCCAGTCGCGCCGGCGAGAACACCATCGTGCTGTTGCCCAGCCAGCCAAAGTTGTCGATCAGCAGGCTCATCGTCAGCTGGCCAAAGATCACCGCCACGGTGGCCGTAGCGGTGCCTATCCGCTGCACCGCCAGCACCATAATGACGATGTAGGGCACGCCGCAAAATGCGCCCAGCAGCTGCCACTTAGGCACCTGTATCAGGTTTACCGACGTCGCTGGAGCAAAAAACAGGATCAGCAATCCCGTCACCAGCGCGCCGGTGGCGAAGGTTAAAAAGGCGCTGCGCAGCACCCCCACCTGGCTGCCAAGACGGCCATTTATCGCCGCCTGGACGCTAAGCAATGCGCCGCCGCACAGTGCCAGAATGATCACTATCGTATCCATTTCCCCTCCTTAACCCAGAGCCACCAGCAATAACGCCGCCATAATCAACATCAGCGCCATGGCGCGCCGCGGATCGATTTTGCGCCGTGGGCTGCCGAATAACCCGTAATGGTCGATCGCCAGGCTTTTCGCCACCTGACCCGCCAGGATGCCGATCATGGTCATGGCAATACCAATCACCGGCGTCGCCATGGTCAAGATCACCACGTACCCCGCCCCCAACAGACCGCCGGTGAGTTGCCAGCCGGGCAGAGAAAAGAACGACGGGCTGCTACGCGGGCTGAAAAAGAGCATCAGAAAAAAGGTTAACACTGCGCCAATCCCAAAGATGCTCATGGTTGCCCACAGATCCCCCACCTGGCTCGCCAGCGGCCCCAGCAGGCCGGCCTCGACCGATAATCCCATGCCGCCGGCAATCACTAATAAAATGAATAATAACGCCATTACTGCGCCTCCTCTGTACAACAGGCGGCTGAGGATAAAACAGCGTGCTGATGCGATAAACGGTATAATGCAGAAAACACTATTGCAGGAATTGCACAGATGGCCGATGCCAGCAGCGTCGATTTTCGCGCCCTTCAGCTTTTCATCGCGGTTTACGATAACCAGAGTTTTTCCGTAGTGGCCCGCCGCGAAGGGGTCTCTCCCTCGCTGATCTCGCGAACCATCCAGCAGCTGGAAGATGCCCTCGGGCAGCAGCTGTTCTACCGCAACACCCGTGCCGTGGTACCGACCGAAGCAGGACGCCTTTTCGCAGCGTCCGCCCGGGAACTGCTGGGACAGTACGCCGACGCGCAACGGGCGTTACAGGATCGGGCACAGGTCCCCGGCGGACTGGTGCGGATCAATGCGCCGGTCTATTTTGGTCAGCGGCATATCGCCCCCTGGCTTCCGGAACTGGCGGCCCGGCATCCCAAACTGCAGTTTGACCTGATGCTGACCGACGATTTTATCGATCCCCATCGCGATGCGACGGATATCCTTTTTCGCATCAGCAGCCTGCCGGACGCGGGCTATCACGCCAGAGTGTTTGGCAGCCAGCGCTATTACCTGACCGCCTCCCCGGAGTATGTTTCACGGTACGGCAGCCCGACTTCGCCGGAGGCATTGCATCAACATCGCACGCTGGTGTATGGCGGTTCGCAGGGAGCCAACCGCTGGCTGTTTCGCCAGCGCGAAGAGGCATGGGGGCACTATCCGTTGACCCCGCTCATGACCTCGAACAATGCCGATGCCCTGCTCACTTCAGCCATCGGCGGGATGGGGATCGTGTTATTTCCCGACTGGATGGTCAGCGAAGCGCTGCACAACGGGACATTAGTCACGCTGATGGATCGCTATTCGGCGGCCATCAGCCACACGCCATCGTATATCGCGGCGATTTATCCTTATACCCGCCATCCCTCTCTCAACGTGCGGACAGTGATTGACTATTTTGCCGACGTGTTTGGATCGCCGCCCTACTGGCAGCGCTAATGCGAGTTTCGTAGTAAAACTTGTCATATCTCAAACAATTAGCATTCCTTCGCCCAGCTTGACGCGGATCGTTTCCTTTGCCGCCTCGTTACGGCTATGGTTACTAATGAGGTTAATCTCAATCTCCAGGCCGACACGGTCCCACCAGGGGGTTGCCTAACCCTTCATTGAACGGAAATAGCTATTAAATCCGTAGATTCATTCAAATATCGCTTATTGGTAGCAGTGTATATCGTAACGGCATTCACAAAAGCAAACGGAGCCTGATATGAGCACGTCTAACGACCCATCCAACAATGCATCCGCCGGGAAGTGCCCTTTCCACGCCGAGACGCCAAAACAGAGCGCCGGCAGCGGCACCGCCAACCGCGACTGGTGGCCGAACCAGCTGCGTGTCGATCTGTTAAACCAGCACTCCAATCGCTCCAACCCGTTGGGTGAGAATTTTAACTACAGGGAAGAGTTTAAAAAGCTCGATTACTCCGCGCTGAAGGCTGATCTCAGAGCGCTGCTGACCGATTCGCAAGAGTGGTGGCCGGCAGACTGGGGTAGCTATATTGGCTTGTTTATTCGTATGGCCTGGCACGGCGCCGGCACCTACCGCACCGTTGACGGTCGCGGCGGCGCAGGTCGTGGACAGCAGCGCTTTGCCCCACTGAACTCCTGGCCTGACAACGTCAGCCTCGATAAGGCCCGCCGTCTGCTGTGGCCGGTGAAACAGAAATATGGCCAGAAAATCTCCTGGGCCGACCTTTACATGCTGGCGGGTAACGTCGCTCTGGAAAACGCCGGCTTCCGCACCTTTGGCTTTGGCGCCGGTCGCGAAGACGTCTGGGAACCGGATCTCGACGTCGACTGGGGCGATGAGAAAGAGTGGCTGGCCCACCGTCATCCGGAAAGCCTGGCGAAACAGGCCATCGGCGCCACCGAAATGGGTCTGATTTATGTCAACCCGGAAGGTCCGAACGCCAGCGGCGAGCCGCTGTCCGCCGCGGCGGCCATTCGCGCCACCTTCGGCAATATGGCGATGGACGATGAAGAGATCGTCGCGCTGATCGCCGGCGGCCATACGCTGGGCAAAACCCACGGCGCCGCAGAAACCAGCCACGTCGGCGCCGAGCCGGAAGCCGCGCCGCTGGAAGCGCAGGGTCTGGGCTGGCACTCCAGCTACGGCAGCGGCGCAGGCGCGGACGCCATCACCTCCGGTCTGGAAGTGGTCTGGACGCAGACGCCCACCCAGTGGAGCAACTACTTTTTCGAAAACCTGTTCAAATACGAATGGGTGCAGACCCGCAGCCCGGCTGGCGCGATCCAGTTCGAAGCCAAAGACGCGCCGGAGATTATCCCGGATCCGTTTAACCCGGAGAAAAAGCGCAAACCGACCATGCTGGTCACCGACCTGACCCTGCGCTTCGACCCGGAGTTTGAAAAAATCTCCCGTCGCTTCCTCAACGATCCGCAGGCCTTTAACGAGGCGTTCGCCCGGGCGTGGTTCAAGCTGACCCACCGTGATATGGGGCCAAAATCCCGTTACCTCGGGCCGGAAGTGCCGAAAGAAGATCTGATTTGGCAGGATCCGCTGCCGGCAGCGACCCATCAGCCGAGCGCGGAAGATATCGCCAGCCTGAAAAGCGCCATCGCCGGCGCCGGCCTGTCGGTCAGTGAGCTGGTCTCGGTCGCCTGGGCGTCCGCCTCCACCTTCCGCGGTGGCGATAAACGCGGCGGCGCTAACGGCGCGCGTCTGGCGCTGGCCCCGCAGAAAGACTGGCCGGTTAACGCCATCGCCAGCCGGGTGCTGCCGACCCTGCAGGCGATCCAGCGCGCCTCCGGCAAAGCGTCGCTGGCCGATATTATCGTGCTGGCCGGCGTGGTCGGCGTTGAGCAGGCGGCCGCTGCCGCCGGCGTCAGCGTCAATGTGCCGTTTACCCCAGGCCGCGTCGACGCTCTGCCTGAGCAGACCGACGTCGAGTCGTTTGATCTGCTGCAGCCGCTGGCGGATGGCTTCCGCAACTATCGCCGTATCGAAGGCGGTGTCTCGACGGAAACCCTGCTGATCGATAAAGCGCAGCAGCTGACGCTAACCGCCCCGGAAATGACCGTGCTGGTCGGTGGCTTGCGCGTACTGGGCGCGAACTACGATGGCAGCAAACACGGGGTGTTTACCGACCGCGTCGGCGTGCTCAGCAATGACTTCTTCGTCAATCTGCTGGATATGGCTACCGTCTGGAAAGCGGCCGATGATAACGCGGAGCTGTTTACCGGCAGCGACCGTAAAACCGGCGAAGCGAAGTACAGCGCCACCCGCGTGGACCTGGTGTTTGGCTCCAACTCGGTACTGCGCGCCCTGGCGGAAGTGTACGCCTGCGCCGACGGGCAGCAGAAGCTGGTGCATGACTTCGTTGCCGCCTGGACCAAGGTGATGAACCTCGACCGCTTCGATCTGTAATCCCCTCGCCCCGGCTCCCGCCGGGGCGTTTTTCTTATACCGCCCGCGGCAGCTGTTGCAGGCGACTCCGCGTTCGTTGAATATCCTCCAGTTCCACCCCTGCCACCAGCGTCTCCAGGTCGCAGCGGGTCACCAGCAGCAGGCGGATCTGCTTTTCATACAGCACATCAATCACATTGATAAAGCGCTGCTGGGCCGCCGGCCCCACCGTAGCCAATGGCGGCACCTCGTCCAGTAGCCAGACGGCATAGCTTTCGCAGAGCGTCAGATAGTCCATCACCGCCGTGGCGGCCTGACAAAGCTGGGTAAAGGTGAAGTGCAGCAACGCGGGCGACGCCGCGGCCGCCAGCAGCGTGCGATAGCCTACCGTCAGCGAAACCGGTTCGCCAGGCAGCGACGGCAGGTCATACAGCTGACGCTGTTGTGCATTCGGATTAACCCACATCCGCCCGCTGCAGAAGGCGTTATCCTGGCTCAGATGCCGTTCGCGATAATCCTCCTCGCCGTTCAGCGCCACCACCGTTAGATGGGCGCGGATCAGCGCGATCGACGGTAAAAAGCGATCGTGATACAGCGGATTGGGCAGCAGCATCTCCGGCGGGTAGTTTGAGGTGGCCAGCAGCACGATACCGTGTTGAAAGAGGTGTTCCAGCAAGGCTTTAATCAGCATGGCGTCGCCGGGGTCGTGTAGATGAAATTCGTCGAAGCATAGCAGGCGGCAACCGGATGTCATCTGCCTCATCACCGTCTGCAAGTCGGGCGCTCCGGGGGCATTCAGCCGCTGGTGCAGTTCGCGGAAGAAGTGATGAAAATGGACCCGCCGCCTGGCGGCGAGCGGCAGGCTGGCGAAAAAGTGGTCGAGGATAAAGCTTTTCCCTCGCCCGGTACGTCCCCAGACGTATACCCCCTGCGGGCTGCCTGTCGTGGACACCAACTGCTGACCGAGGGCGTCAAGGCGGGCGATGAGTGACAGCTGATCGTCGTCCAGCGTCAGACGCGCCCGCGCCGCCTGCTCGGCCATCACGCGGGTAAAACGAAAATCAGCCGTCACCTCTGTGGGACCAGATTCCGAGGGTACACACCCATTATTTAACATTCTTATAACCTCCTGCGAGGAGGCCATTCTAGCCGCTTTCCCGCGGGATGGCGAATCGCGCGACGAGCGGCCGTTTCCGCTGCTCCGCCGCCAGCCCCTACGCCTCTCCGACACGCCAGTGCACCGATGTGACGTTCTGCTGAACGCCCATCTGCGCCATAATTTGCGCCAGCGTTTTTTGGTGCTGCTTATGGCTAATCAGCTGCGCGCAAATCTCCAGATGGTCCGCGGTGTCCGCCGCCGCCGACTGCAATCCCTGCAGGGTAAACCGCTGCTGCTGCGCAATATTCAGCAACAGCTGACGCACGGCATTTTCATGTTCGCGCAGACAGGTGACGCGTAAGACATAGCGTTTCTCTTCGTCACCGGCCCCCGGCAAGGCATGAATGCGCTGCGCCGCCTCGCGCAGCAGGATATTGGCGCACAGAATAATCAGCGTAGCCGCCGTCGCGTTCCAGAACTGTCCCAGGCCGCAGAGTACGCCGATCCCGGCCGAACACCACAGCGTGGCGGCGGTATTGAGGCCGCGGACGTTCATGCCATCGCGCATAATCACCCCTGCCCCAAGGAAGCCGATACCGGAGACGATCTGCGCCGCAATACGCCCCGGGCTGTCCGGCGAGGCCGACATCGCGCTGAGAATAAACACCGCCGCGCCGGTGGCCACCAGGGCATTGGTGCGTAAACCGGCCATACGTTGCCGCCACTGTCGTTCCGCGCCGATCAGCGCCCCCAACAACATTGCCGCGAGTAAATGAGTCATATAAGGAAATACCATCGCGCCTTCCTCCAGAAAACAGAAAGCCAAAAATTACAGATGTAGCGCTCAGCCGCGCCGGGCGATTAGCCGGTGGATGATGGTGGAGGAAATAAGGGTCTGGAAAACATAAACATAACGCTGCCTCTCGCGCTCAATGGCGCATAAATTATTGAGGGAGGCAATCCGGAACTGAGAGATTGCTGCCCGCCGGGACGGCAAGCAGCGAAATGATCGCGTTAGCTTGCCGGAAAATCGCAATAAGGGTGACTGTCCAACGTATGACTCCTGAATAAAAGTGGGCACATTATAGCCCGGGGTAATGATGGGTAAAGCACGAAAACGCCGCCGGTGACGATTCGTTTAGTTTGTCTTTCGCGGGTCCTGCGTAGCGTGACATCGCCAGGCGACTAAAATGCCGTCAGCGGTGATTTACTTCAATTCCGTCGCTGGGATGCGGCGAAAACCAGCATGAATATCAACTTTATGTCTCCCCAGCGCGATCTTACGCTAAAGAATGTCGCTAAGGCTAAGGATTAAAAATTTAAAACTATTAACAATCAATTAACATTAGCAGGCAAACCATTCTTCCTGAGGAACACAACACCATGTCTACCACCCAGGTTCTCGGCGAAACGCCCTATGCTTCGCCAGGACAACCGCACGCCAGCTTAACCGGACGCATTGATGCGCTGCCCGCCTCATTTGGGTTATGGTCGTTTATTACCCTGCTCTCACTTGGCGGCTTCTTTGAGCTCTACGATCTCTTCCAGACCGGGTATATCAGCGCGGGCCTGCTGGCGGAGGGCATTTTCCACACCGGACAGGCGGGCATCTTCGGCATCGCCGACCAGGCGGCCTTCGCCTCCGCCACCTTTATGGGGCTGTTTATCGGCGCCAGTCTGCTGGCGCCGCTGGCGGACAAACTGGGCCGCCGCCTGACCTTTATGGTGGCGCTCGCCTGGTACGGTCTTTTTTCGCTGCTGATGGCGACGCAGAGTAGCGCGGAAGGGGTGATCTTCTTCCGCTTTCTGGTGGGGATCGGCCTCGGCATTGAGCTGGTGACCATTGATACCTACCTCAGCGAATGGGTGCCAACCCATCTGCGCAATAAAGCCTTTGCCTTTGCCTTCTTCATCCAGTTCCTCTCGGTTCCGGCGGTGGCGCTGATGTCCTGGATGCTGGTGCCGACCACCCTGTTCGGCCTCAGCGGCTGGCGCTGGGTGATCATCTTTGGCGCACTGTTCTCGCTGGCGATCTGGTTTATCCGCAAAAAGCTACCGGAGTCAGCCCGCTGGCTGGAAAGCAAAGGGCGGCATGATGACGCGCATACGGTGATGTGTGAGATGGAAGCCCGCTGCGGCCTGACGCCGTCGCCAAAGCATGCGCATGCGGCACAGAGCGTCGTCAAACGCGGCACCTTCCGCGAAATCTGGGCGCCGCAGTATCGGCAGCGCACCCTGATGCTGATGGTGATGAACTTCTTCCAGGCGATCGGTTTCTTCGGCTTTGGCAACTGGCTGCCGGCGCTGCTCTCCGGTCAGGGCGCCAGCATCACCCATAGCCTGCTGTACGCCTTCTTTATCACCCTCGCCTATCCGCTGGGCTGCCTGTTCTGCACCCGCTTCGTGCATCGCTTTGAAAACAAGTGGCAGATTGTCCTCTCCGCGCTGATGACCGTTATCTTCGGCACCCTGTTCGCCCTGCAAAACAACCCGATTCTGCTGGTGATTTGCGGGTTTATGATCACCTGGTCCAACGCCTGGCTGACCATCAGCTATCACGCCTACCAGGCCGAGGTCTTCCCGACCCATATTCGCGCCCGCGCCGTCGGCTTCTGCTACTCGTTCAGCCGGCTCTCGACCGCGGTGACCAGCATCCTGATCGGCATTATTCTGCAATACGCCGGCACGCCGGGGGTGATTAGCTTTATCGTCGTCAGTATGCTGATGGTGATGCTGTCGGTAGGGATCTTCGGCCCGAGAACGCGAGGCATTCGTCTGGAGAATATCTGATGGCGGTCGCCGCCGAAGGTGCCGGCGGCGACATATTTTATCAGTTGCGATGTTGCAGCTGGCGCTGAACCTCAATAAGCTCCGCGATCAACTCCCGCGCGAGCATAGAGGTCATTATATGATCCTGGGCATGTACCAGAATAAGATTAACCGGTACTTTGCCACAGCCCTCATCCATACCGATAAGCATGGTTTGTACATCATGCGCGCGTTTTGCGGCATCTGCGGCGTCCTGCATCAGCCTATCAACGTCCTGCCACACTCCTTTTCTGGCGGCTTGCAGCGCCTGCATCGCCAGACTGCGGGACTCACCGGCGTTAATGATGAGTTCCATGACGGTTGCTTCCATATCCATACGGTTTCCCTACTTGTTAAGTGAAGGTTCATCCAGCAGCGCCAGCGCCGCAGCAAGAATTTTATCGCCACGCATCATGCCGTAATCCATGCTATCGATAACGGCGACTCTCTTGCCCACCGCAGCGGCCTTTTTGTTAAATTCTTCGAATTTATATTTAATCTGCGGCCCTAAAAGACAGCAATCGTAATTTGGTAACGTGCGATCAAAATCATCCATTGAAACAGCAATAATATCGACAGCAATGCCTTGCGCCGCGGCCGCTTGTTTCATTTTATTCATTACCATGCTCGTTGACATGCCGGCAGCGCAGCACAAAAATATTTTTTTCATCTTATTTACCTGTTCCTGTAACGTATTATTGATGCTTATCTTTGAGATTTTGGTCTAAAAAATTAATAATAATTTTTGATACTTCAGGCTGATACCACATCAAACCTGCGTGATCCGCCCCTTTCACCACGTAATGGGTGGACGGTATTTTTTTCGCTACCAGCGCCTCGTGTAAAAGCGTTGACTGGCTGGGTGAAACCACATTGTCGGCATCGCCGTTCATTAGCAGAAAAGGCGGCGTTTTATTCGAAATCCAGGTGATAGGATTAGCCCGTTTCGCCTTTTCGGGATAGGCGGAGATCGCGCCACCGCCTTGCCAGGGAATACCATTAACCAGCATCGCCTCTGGTATGGCCGGTGACTGATGCGCTTTTTGAATGTCCGCGGAAAAGTCAGCCCCGACTTTCGTCAGATCGGACAGACCATAGAGATCAACCACCGCCTGCACATCGCTGCTTTGATTTGAATACTCTCCCTGGTCGAATTCCTTATGGCCGCTGGTGGTACCCACCATGGCGGCTAAATACCCACCCGCCGACTCGCCCATCACAGCGATATGGTTGGGATCGATGCCTAATTTTTCAGCATTGGCGCGTAAAAATCTGACCGCCGTTTTCGCATCTTCAACCATGCCCGGGAAAGTCACATTGGGTACGACCCGATAGGTAATGCTGGCGACGACGTAACCGGCCCGGGCAATATCGACCCGCTGACCGATGAATTTTGATTTGGGCGCATCGAGAAAGCCGCCGCCGGTAATAAATACTACTGCGGGTAACGGTTTATCAGCATAAGGCTTGAGCAAATCCATCGTTAACTGGAGCGGTCGTCCCATGATATTTTGCGTAAATGAATAGGCAATATCAGGCACCATCTCGACGGCCAGAGCGCTGGGTTTAATAACGATAGTTTTGCTGTCTGTTAAAGGTGTTTGCGCAAAAGCAGACGGAATAATAAGCATCGTCAGCATAGCAGCGACGTGTTTGTTCATAGGGTAATATCCTGTAGTGATGTAGTAATGATTCAGAACCAGACTTCCATTCGATACCCGACTCGCCACTCCGAGTCTTCCGGCAATAACGTGACCTCTTTGTCCCCGCCTGCGTAGGTAACCGTCAAACTGAGAATCGGCGCGACATACGGTAAAACATCCAGTTGCAGGGCCGGGCCGGCGGCAATTTTGTAGCCGACGCCGCTGGCACCTTCGACGCCATTTTTATTGATAGTGTTATTCACCATGACTTCATACAACATGGAGAGATTTTGGTGATGAATATTTTGTTTAACGTTTACGCCGGTAAAGATCCCGGTTTCATTTGCGGAACCATAGGTCATGTCCCCCCCTGAATAACCTGTATCAGGTATAAAGGTGGTTCGGTCAGCAGTTTTTTCACGCTTGGTATATTCATAGATGAAAGCCGGCGAGACGGCAAAATCATCAAATAACGTCAAGTTTCCGTCGGTGGAAAAACGCATTGAAGAATCGCCCTCTTCGCTAAGGACGGTAATACGACTGGTGTTCAGATAAGGAGCAATAACCCCTTTACCATACTGTAATTTGACTGTCGATTGTCCCTTTGCCACTCCCCAAAAAGACGGCATGCTGTATTTCGCGGAAAAACTAATTGCTTTCTGCTTGCCAGTGCCCAATGGGTCATCAATTTCTTTAACATAGGTCATACCCAGCTCTGTCTGATCGATACGATAAGCCATATCAACGATGCGCCGCGAGCCTTCTATCGCCTGCGGCGCGGTATCGCTGGACCAGTCGATCTGGTCGGTACCAACGTTCAAATCAAAATTCTTACTGTTATAACCGAGGCCGGAATCAATATGTACTTCTTTGGTATTGTAAGCGAAGATATTAATACGTTGATCGAGGTAACGACGCCCAGCCCAAATGTTTGCGCCCTCGGGAAGAAAAGAGAGCCCACCAAAGCGCCCATAATTCTGTGCCGTTTCTACCGTTTTATCGCCGTACCCCACCATTTCATAGGTGTAATCAGCCCATTGCTCGGGAGAAGCCAGCCCCTGCCATTTTTTAGTGATAGCCAGCGATGTCCAGTAATCGTGCCAGAAACTGTTTCCCAAATCGCCCATTTTGCCACGAGGATCCTGATTAGGCCCGGTGGGATCGGTATGCAACGACATGTTTTTGGGACGGTTTAGTTCGCTCTGAAAATCTCCAGCCACCATGCCATATCCATTTAACTGGAAGCTGCCGTCGTCGCTTAGATTGGCCGCATGGCATAAGGTCGCAGGCAGAAAACATGAGATAACACCTGAAATAATAATTCTGGGGTTCATTCTTCAGACTCCATCGGGTAAGAGATATAAAATAAATAAAATTATTATTTTTATTGCTTATCTGATTTTATTTAAAGAATGCCACCCGTGTTATAACCCAGCTTGCCTTTTTATATATCGGTTGTTGCCGATTTTACTTATTACAAAAACATGCAATAGCATGAACGCTGTGAGCCAACTTACTATTCAGGAGTTCAGATCACGATACTCCTTAATACTCATATTATATTTCTCTTTAAATACCTTATAACAATGCGAGGCGTTTTCATAACCCGTCATATTAATAACATCAATAATAGAGTGATTAGTATGCTTAAGGAGATGGATCAACACATCCAGGCGTTTTTCAACCAACAAATCGCTAAAGTTCTTACCAGTGAAGTCTTTTATCAGTTTACTCACCTTATAATTAGGCTGATTTAAACGACAGGAGATCTCTTTCAGGCTGGCAGTTTTATAATCTGTATCAATATATCTCAACACGGCCATAGCAAGTGATTCATTGTAACTGCCGTTGATATGATAATCGCTGGCTTGCACATTCGAGAGCAGTTCGGTCATCAACAGTCCCACCAGGAAATTGACGCGTATCTCTTTTAAGTGGTTATTACTGTAGATCTCGCTAATGATGACATGCATAATGTTTTGAATTGCGTCGATTTCCCCCACTTTAAAGTGAATATGTTCTCCATGTTTTTTTCTGCCATTAATTGCTGAAAGGATAAAACGGGAAATGATGTTATTTTCGTCAAAAAGTGACATGAGTCGACCGAAAAATTCGGTCTTAATAATAAAATTGATGATAATATCATTCTGCCCTGCGGCTTCAATTTCGTGTCTGGCAAACTGGTTGATAAGCAGGATCTCACCCTTACCTAAAGTGAGACTTTCTTCATTAATCTTCTGATGCATTTTACCCTGATATATATAAATAAGCTCGATAAAGCCATGAGAATGCAACGGAATTTTAGTAAATCGGGTCTGCTTTTCAATATGAATGTAGTTGTCTTTGAAAAACCTTCGCTCCATATGGCTTTTGAATTTATGACACAGTTGATAGTTAGCGCGAAGCAGTTCGAGTTCTCTATCGGTATAAGCCAGTAGCTTTTCATGAATATCATGGTGTAACATAAAAGTACCTAACTGGAGCGAACGTTTGGGTATGCACTATCATTACAATAGTACTTTTATCTCACCTGCATCGGTAATGTCATAAAAGTGATGATAGGTATCACAGTCTATCGGCGCAGGTAATTGTTTATTAAGTTGATACACTTTTGGTAATTTAAGGGTGCATTTTTTGAGGTTAAATGGCACTTTGATGACTAATTCAATGCCTTTTTTATAGCGCCGCCAGCGACACTCAATACGCCCTCTGATGGTTTGATGCCAGCAATCCACAAAGTTAATCGTGTCAGTAAAGGATGGACTGATTAAAATAACATCAGCACCAACCGCCTCCTCAGCGACGGTAATGCCGCCCAAAGCCTGAAACAGCCAACTGGAATAAGAACTGAACATCGCATGATTATTCGAACCATTCAGGTTATCACCGAAAAATTCCTTCAATGTGCTGGCATCATTTTTAAGCATTTTCTTGAATCCGGCTTCGACTCTTAACCATTCAAGGATTAATTCATTATGACCATAGCGATGAAATATTTCATAGGCAAAACTTTGGCCAAAAATCCCACAAGTGATAACATTTTGCTCTTTTTTGATGAGATCGATCAATGCATTCAATGAACTCTCGATATCATCACACAAATCGAAGTAGATTGCAAAAACAAAGCTGGTCTGACTGCGATCGGCAAAGCTGCCATCCGTATTCTTATAGAGTGATAAAATTTTCTCTCTAATTTTATTGGCCTTGCCAATATATTTTAGCCATTTTTCTTTAAAGCCAAGATCATCACATATTTTTGCGATAATTAACAAATGATAATAATAGAAACAAGCACTGGTGAAATGGAGAGCTGGCGAGCCATTTTTGTAATTACGCATATCATGAACGCGGCTTCCCCAGTCACCCAGGCAGCAGGTCACCAGGTCATCAAAGTCGCGCATTTCCAGGGAGAGGATCTGCTTCTCAAGAAATGGCAAGCTTTCGGCCAGCAGATTGACATTGCCATAATGTCGATAGTGAATGGCTATCAAATAAGGTAATACCAGTTGCCAGCCCAGGGGGCCCGTTTCCCCGCCGACTCCATTAGTCTTAATTCCCATAAATGGCGCAGTTTCCGTCACACCACCACAGGGACGAATATCATTGATAAAATCAAAGATAGTTTTCTTATAAATAGCGGCAGAGTCAAACTGATACACTTGCGACCGGGCCAACGCGACAATGTCTCCACCATAGGCGAAACGTTCGCGGGCACAATCCCCGAAGACCGAATGAATGTTATTCAGTTTGGTTCTTTTAGCAACCTCAAAGAGCTTATTTATGTAAGGATCTGAGCAGTAAAAGCCCCCGTTTTCCCTTAGTACAGTATGTACTGAAAGCGCCTGAACGTTGTTTAATTGTTCAATATTAATACCGCTTAACTGCACATAGCGAAACGAATGACAGGTAAAGGCATTGATAAAATGATTCTTCCCACTGCGGCATTCAAAGGCATCCTTCTGTTCCGCCCTCGCCGGTGCTCCAATTCCGCCGTCAATAATCACACCTTCAGTAACCTGTTTGCCGACAAATCCCGCAAGGGTGGAGTCAGTGTTTAGTTCGTAGTTTTCATCAACGTCTTCGCTATAGAGCAGTTCCACACGTTGATTCTCAGACGCGGTAATGGATAAATCGATAAATCCGGTGACGATGGCACCGAAATCAATAATGAATGTCTCTTCGTCTACGACGTGGATATGCTCTGCCCCGAGGGACAACGTATGGTTAATTTTCGGAATAAAACTCGAGACCAGACGGCCTTCAGGCCCGTTGCTCAGCACCACATTTTTCCAGTCAGGCATCAGCAAATCGGTGGTGTTGTCTCCGCGAAACAGTTTCATATCCAGGCGCTCGCCCAAATAGATATTATTGAAGGTATAAGCGCCTTCGCAATATTGCCAGTCGGCATCACTACCGATGACATTTCGCGATCTGCAAACCTCATATAAATGTCAGCGATGACCTGTGGTTCACCGATGGTTAAGGTCTCTCTCAGGTTATATTTACCAAATAATTTAAGCGGTGCTGGATTAAACCAGCCATCGGCTAGCTCAACAATGACTTCATTTTTCGGCTGATTAATAAACGGCTTTATATTGTAAGTATCATAATAAATAATTTTAGCATAATTTGTCCAGTCAGTATTGAGCTCACCGCGTGTGACCTCTTTACCGTTGATATACAATTTATAAAAACCAAGACCAACAATACTGATATAGGCATCGAGGAGGTCTTCGTCGAGATAAATTGTTTTTCTCATCACCACATTACGTTTACCGCGATAGTAATGAATATCATTAGTGAAGTGATGCCCACCGCTCACCCAGCGGCCAGAAAAATGGCCAAGATTACTGGTTGTAAAACTGTTTCTAAAAACGTTGTTCTCACCATTGTCACCGTGGGTAAGGACTTCTATGGTATAAGAAGTAAAGCTTTGTAACGATATTGCATCGAGAGTGACAATTGTATTATTACCCTCTCTTGCGATAAGAGATACCAGTTCGGCACCTTTATACACTTTTATCGAAAATGACTTTTGAGGATAATTGGTAGACCAGCACACCATAATTGGCAGATGATCGACAATAATGTTTTCCGTTTGGTAATTGATACTTAACATCTTTCCCACCATGGCTAAATTGGCGTTGCTGGCATTTTTTTAAGGAGCATTCAAATGGTATCCGTCTGATTTTCTTCCCGGCAAGCGACAAGATCGGCAGTCTTGAAGAAGAAATACCATCCTGCAAATCGCGCAAAAAGTCCTATAAATTGGAAAGCGGCAATTTTCCAGCTCCCCTGCATAAAACCAGAAATAATGATCGGCATGCCGGCCGGGGTACTCACCCCAGCGACGCGAGGCAATACGCCAATGACCGTTAGATACCATGCAATGCCGAGCATGATGCCATTGATAAAAATATAAGGAATCGCCAGAGTAAAATTCATTACCAGCGGCACGCCATAAGCCATCGGTTCGCCAATGGTGAAGATAGCTGGCGGCAAGGCGATCTTACCGAGCGTTTTATAGCGTGCGCTCTTCGCGAAAAAAGCGAGCATTATAGCCAGCGGCAATAAATCTCCAGCAGCGCCATAAGTCATAAAGAACGCAAAGCCGGTGATGTTGGGTAAGTCGACGCCTGCAGCATACGCAGCAAGCTGCTGGGCATCCATGGCAAACCAGATCGGCGCTACGATACCGAGGGTGATAGCGTGGCCATGCAGCCCAAAAAACCATAGCAATTGCGCAACAACAGCAACAAAGATGAGTGACCAGATTCCGGATCCAAGTGATGTTAGCGGAACCTGGATTAATTTATAAATAATTTCGTGAATGCTCCCATAACCAACGCTGGTAATGACTGCGGAGATAATTGTAAACAGCGTCAGGATGGCGATTCCTGGAATCAATGAAGAGAACGATTTGGAGATAAATTCAGGGACATTTTCTGGCATTTTGATAATCAACCCCTTGCGAGTTATCGCCACGAATATTCGTGTTGAAATTATCGCCACCAGAATGGCGGTAAACAGCCCCATGGGCCCCAGCCATTGGCCAGGGATTGAAAATGATTGCCCTAACGGCCCTATTTCACCGAGATCATACGGCGTTAAAATAAAGAAAGAGATCATTGAAATCAGGCCTGACATGAAGCCATCAACATCGAAATTTTTCGCTAGCGTATAGGCAACGGAGAAAGCGACAATCACGGCTAAAAAATTATTCGTGAAGGTAATCGGGATATCAAAGAAGCGAGTTAAGTTGTGTCGTAACAAAAAATCCTGATATGGAGCAAACGGAAACACTTTAACCAAAGTCGCCACAGAACTCATGATCGTTACTGGCAATATGAGCATCATACCGCTCATGATTGACTTAAGGTAGGTATTTTGACCAATGCTTTGCATCAGTTGCAAAGCCTTTTCTTGTACAATGTTGGTATGAGATGACATGTAAACAGTCCGTGATATTATTAGTTTTCAGACATATTCATTTAAGAATTCATATGCCGGCATGACATTAATGCATCATAATCTAACCAGGAAGTCAGCCTAATATATCATTATGGAGTAATACATATCGGTTGTTGTTAACTTAAATGACGGCTGTTGCCATAGTTAATATTTCAATCGATTCCCGGTAATACATCCCCTTGGTCAGAAAGCCAAGGGGCAGCGTCGCCAGCGTCTCCCATCCCGGCGTCCCGGCGCTGAAGTCGAAATGGCGTTTATCGTGCAGGAGCCCCATCCGGGTTTGCGGCAAGCGAGCAATCTTGAACTGACCTTCATCCAGATGCTGCAGATAACAGATCCCCAGATCCAGCTGATTACGGCTGACGCCATCGATAATCTGCTCCGAGGTCATCGACAACAGGCTGAACTGCAGCGCCGGATATTTCTCCGCCAGGGGTTTAATCAACTGCATCGGATTGAGGCTCGCCAGCGGCACCATACCGACCCGCAGCTGGCCGACCATCTGCCCGCGACAGATGGCCGCCTCTGCCGCCAGGCCGTCATGAGCGGCCAGCACCGCCCGCGCCCAGGCCAGGATCCGCTCTCCCTCCGGGGTAAACCCCTCAAAGCGTTGGCCGCGCTGGATCAGCGTCAGGTTCAGCTCCTCTTCCAGGTTACGAATGCGCATGGAGAGCGTCGGCTGGGTAATATGACAGGCCGCCGCCGCCTGGCCAAAATGGCGCGTCTGATCGAGCGCGATCAAATACTTGAGTTGCTTAATATCCATTCTCTTTCCCGTTTGAACCCCGCCGTTCACCCCCGGGGCCGCGCACAGGTTACCAGAATGTTAGTTTCGCTAGCGATAAATTCAAGCGAGGACACCACGAGGTGCTGCGGGGCGCAGGACGGCGCGACGCCGCTCTGCGCTATACCTTTTTAGCGCCCGCCGGCCAGCGGACGGATCTCTTTCGAGCGCAGCGTCAGGCGAACGGGAACCGACTTATACGAAGGGGTGCCGCTCTCTTCATCGAGATAGTTCAGCGGCACCAGCACGTTGGCTTCCGGATAATAGGCGCCGACGGTGCCCGGCGCAATGCCGTAGGCCACCACCGTGATATCTTCCAGCGTCAGCGCGCTTCCCGGCAGCGCGGTATGGATATCCACCCGATCGCCATGCTCCAGACCCTGGGCGGCCATATCCTGCTCGTTCATAAACAGCACGTCTCGGCGGCCAAAGACGCCACGGTAGCGGTCATCCATCGCGTAGATGGTGGTGTTGTACTGGTCATGACTGCGCAGCGTCACCAGGCGCATCACGTCCTCACCCTCCACCACCACGTTCTCATGCACCCCTTTAAATACCGAGAACATGGCTTTACCAGTGGCGGTAGGCCAGATGCGCTCGGTCGGCGGCAGCGGCATGCGGAAGCCTCCAGGATGGCGAATGCGCTGGTTATAATTCTCGAACCCTGGAATGGTCTGTTCGATCAGATCGCGAATGCGATCGTAGTCTTCCACGAGGTACTGCCAGTCCACTTTGCTGGCGGGCAAGGTGGCCTTCGCCAGACCGGCGACAATCGCCGGCTCCGAGCGCAGCATCGGCGAGGCGGGCTTAAGCTTGCCCGACGAAGCATGCACCATCGACATCGAATCCTCGACGGTGATCGACTGCCGGCCGCTGGCCTGCAGGTCAAGCTCGGTGCGGCCCAGACACGGCAGAATAAAGGTCTCTTTCGCCGTCAGGAGATGTGAGCGGTTGAGCTTGGTGCCGACGTGAACGCTGAGCTCAAGGCCACGCATCGCCGGGAAGGCGCGTTCGTGGTCCGGCATCGCCACGGCGAAGTTGCCCCCAAGGCAGATCAGCGCTTTGGCATCGCCGGCGATCATGGCCTCCAGGGCTTTTACCGCATCGTGGCCATGATGCCGCGGCGGCGTAATCCCCATCACCCGCTGCAGGCTGTCGAGGAAAGCCGCGGAGGGTTTTTCGCTGATCCCGACAGTGCGGTTACCCTGGACGTTCGAGTGACCGCGCAAAGGACAGATCCCGGCCCCTGGCTTGCCGATATTGCCGCGCATCAGCAGCAGGTCGGCAATCAGACGCACGTTGGAGGTGCCTTTGTTATGCTGGGTGATGCCCATACCGTAGGTGACGATGGTGGCCCTGGATTTGGCGTAAGCCGCCGCAACCTGGGTCAGGGATTCGCGCGTCAGGCCAGACTCCTGCTCGATATCCTGCCAGCGGGTGGCGTGGAGGTCATCGGCGAAGGCGGTGAATCCCTGGGTATGTTGGGCAATAAACGCGTGGTCGAGCACATTGCCCTGCTCCTCCTCCAGCTGCAGCAGCGCTTTGGCGATCCCTTTCAGCGCCGCCGCGTCGCCGCCGGCCCGTACCTGGTAGTAGGTCGAGGCGATCGGCGTCGAGCGCCGGGTCGCCATCTCCATCACGTTCTGCGGATCGGCAAAACGCTCCAGCGCCCGTTCACGCAGCGGATTGAAAACGATAATCGGCACGCCGCGGCGGGATAGCTCATGCAGGGTGCCCATCATCCGCGGGTGGTTGGTGCCCGGATTATGGCCGATGGAGATCACCAGCTCGGTCTGGTCAAAATCGTCGAGGGAGACGGTGCCTTTACCAATGCCGATCGACTGTGGCAGGCCCACGCTGGTGGATTCATGACACATGTTGGAGCAATCGGGGAAGTTGTTAGTGCCATACTCGCGGGCAAACAGCTGGAACAGCCACGCCGCTTCGTTGGAGGCTCGGCCAGAGGTGTAGAATTCAACCTCATCCGGCTGTAGGCCGCGGAGGATCTCGCCGATACGGGCGAAGGCTTGCTCCCACGCCACCGGGCGCAGGGTATCGCTGTCCCGGTCGTAAACCAAAGGATGGGTTAAGCGGCCGTAGCCCTCCAGTTCAAAATCGCTTTTTGCCAGCAGGGAAGAAACGGTATTTGCCGCGAGGAATGCGGGCGTCACCCGTTTGGTGGTCGCCTCCCAGGTCACGGCTTTGGCGCCGTTTTCGCAAAACTGGAAGGTCGATTTATGTTCTTTATCCGGCCAGGCGCAGCCCGGGCAGTCAAAACCGTCCGGCTGGTTGGTACGCAGCAGCGTGGCGGGCGCCTCAAAGGCATCCATCTGGGTGCGCACGGCGATGGCCGTGGCCTTCAACGCGCCCCACCCGCCTGCCGGACCGTCATAGGGGTGAACACCGGGAACCGCGCGTCTTTTATTGGTCATCTCTTTACTCCTGCTGCTCTGTTCTGGCTGTCGCTAGCCGAAAAAGGCGTACAACAACCCCGGCGACGAAGCGTGAATCGCATGGCGTCACCTGAAAAGAATGCTGTTTCTCAAGGATAGTACGATGGGAAAGCGTAGGTACTGCGTTTGTTAACTGAATAATAACATACACCACAATTCTGTATAATTGATGTTATCTATCAGGTGTTAAATTTAACTTATTTGCAAATTTTGCGGTTTTCACCGCGGTGCTGTGACGGATAAATTACTACGGAAAGTGATGACCGGGCAGCGGAAACCGCCCGGTGGGCCAGGCTCAGGTCAGATTGAAGTAACGGTCCGGACGCAGCGTCTCCGGCAGCGGATGCTGACCGGTCATGTCGAGCAGATTGCGCTCGATGGTATTGCACATCGCGTTCAGCGGCAGGTCGTTGGCTGCGGTGCCGAACGGATCTTCCAGCTCTTCCGCCAGCGAATCCCACGATAAAAAGGTGTAAGAGATAAAGACCGAGACAAACGGCGTCATGTAGTGCAGATCGCCGACCAGGGCGAACGGCAGCAGCGTACAGAACAGGTAGACGGTACGCTGCAGGATCAGGGTATAGGCGAAAGGCACTGGGGTGGTGGCCAGCCTTTCACAACCGCCCAGCACGTGCGCCAGCTCGTCGAGTTTGTTGTCCATCAGCCCGTAAGTGATGTCGCTGAGCTTGCCCGCCTCCCGCAGCTGGCCAATTTCGTTGCCGGCCAGCAGCAGGATCCGGTTGGTGGGCATTGAGCTGGCGAGGATCTCCGTCACCCTCTCCTCCGGTAGCAACCGCCGCAGGTCAGCCGTCGGATCGGTTTTGCGCAGCTGGTGCTTCAGGCTCCAGCTAAAGGCCACCAGATAGCTGACGATGCGGCGATGGGCATCGTGTTCCGCCGGCAGGATATTGCGCAGCTGACGCACCAGCGTGCGTTCGGCGATAAGCACCGTCCCCCACAGATTGCGCGCCTCGACGAAGCGGCTGTAGCTGGCGCTGTTGCGAAAGCCGAGGAAAATCGCAATCGCAATCCCCAGCAGGCTGAACGGCGCCACGGTTAAGTGGATCCCCAGCTGTTCGTACCATTGATAGCTGATAATGGCAATGATCGACATCAGCACATTTAGCAGCAGGCGAAAGATGATTTTCGACAGCACGGAGCCGTGCCAGTCAAATAGGCGAAGAAACCAGTGTTGTTCTGGCCGAATGATCATTGTCTGACTTCCTGAATTACCGCTCTGGTCATTATCTCTGAATACAGAATAGAGATTATCTATGAGCCGATTGGTTTATTTTATCGTTAACTGCGATGGGCAGATCTGCGCCATTATTTAGCGATGGTAATGGCGTTTTTAGTATGGGCCTTTTTTATATTTCAGGCAATCAATGCGCCAGCAATAATGGCTCAGAAGAAAAAATAACCGCTGAGCCAATTCATTTTTCCGCTTATGCTACCGGGTGTATCAGACCGCTTTCGTCAACCCCTGCGCTTCGCAGGGATCGAGATGCACCATCACATTAAGCACCGGATGCTGCGCCAGCACCCGCTCCCGCGCGTGACGGGCAATCTGATGCCCTTCGGCTACCGACATCTCGCCAGCCACCTCGAGATGGACATCCACCAGCACCAGATCCCCCGCCTTACGGGTTTTCAGATCGTGGAGGCCCGCCACGCCCGGCGTGGTTCGCAGCGTATCGGCGATCGCCTGCTGCATCTCTTCATCAACCGCACGGTCCATTAAATCATGCAGCGCGCTGACGGCGAAACGATAGCCCATGCGCGCAATCAGCAGCCCCACCGCCAGCGCGGCGAGCGGGTCGAACCAGGCGAACCCGGCCAGATTACCGATAATCCCCAGGGCCACCACCAGGGAGGATGCGGCGTCAGAGCGGGCATGCCAGGCATTGGCGATAAGCAGCGACGAATTCAGCCGCCTGGCGGCCGCCAGCATATAGCGAAACAGCCCCTCCTTGACGGCCAGCGCCACCAGCGCCATCCACAGCGCCGCGCTGTGCACCGGCGGAATAGTTTGCGGTTGCGCGAGATGGCCCGCCGCGGACCATAGCATGCCACCCCCGACGAGCAGCAGCATCGCGCCGATGATTAGGGAGGCGCCGTTCTCATAGCGCCAGTGGCCATAGTGGTGATCGTGGTCAGACGGTCGACGGCTCTTTTTATTCGCCATCAATACCACGCCATCGGCGACCAGATCGGAAAAAGAGTGCATTCCGTCGGCAATTAATCCCTGAGAGCCGGAAAATATTCCCACGACTACCTGTAAGGCAGAAAGGAAAATATTAACCACCACGCTAACAAGGGTACTCTTTCGCGCCTGCACCGAACGCTCATGATATTTATTATCATTTTCAAAATTATGTTGTGTCATTATTTCTCTCCCTTTGTGAGCGGGAAGAATAAACTGACAAACTGAGTTTATGCTTAACAATATAAAAGCCATTGCCTTGCCGTTTAACGATATCGCGGCGGTCGGTAATGACTATTTACTGTATGTGCCGTTGGAACGCTGCAACCTTGCGCCTATGAACTATCTTTTGAAGGGTGGCCACAGGTCGGGCCACTTTAGCTTAGCCACCACAGGAGTCAGCGATGTCACATAACAAACCATCCCGGCTGCGTTTCGCCATTAATCTGGGCAATGCGGTCCTGGCCCATCTCGGGGAGACAGGAAAGCCCGCGGGCATCACCGTCGAGCTCAGCCATCGGCTGGCGACGCGCTGGGGCGTCAGCGCCGAATTCGTTCCCTATCCTGCCGCGGGTAAAGTGGTGGCTGACGCCGGTGGCGAGCACTGGGATATTGCCTTTCTGGCCATCGATCCGGCGCGGGAAGCCACCCTGCGCTTTACCTCGCCCTATATCACCATCCAGGGCACCGCGCTGGTCAGCGTTGATTCGCCCTGCCAGAGCGTGGCCGACATGGATCGCCCGGCAACCACCATTAACGTCGGACAAAACGCCGCATACGATCTATGGCTAACCCGCCATCTGCAGCACGCCAGCCTGCATCGCCTTCCCTCTTCGCAGGAGGCAATCGACGCCTTCCTCGCCGGTGAAGGGGATATGGTCGCCGGTATCCGCCAGCCGCTGGAGGCGACAGCCCGTCAGCACGCCGGGGTGCGGGTACTGGCGGATAATTTTACCGAGATCCAGCAGGCCATCTGCGTCGCCCGGGCGGACGTGGACCGTTTTCACGCGGTAAACGACGCGCTTAGCGAGTGGCGGGCGGATGGCAGTCTGCAGGCGCTGATTGCCGGTCACCTGGGCCAAGCGAACTGAATCACGCCTCCGTCATCCGGCGCATGGCGCAATGCCAGGCGCCGTTGCGTACCGAGGCGCGCAGTACGCGGGCCACGCCATGCACCATCAGGCGCGTCGTGCGCCGCTGCAGCGGCGTGAGCGACAATCCCAGCATCTCCTGCGCCCATTCCGGCAGGAGGTCAATTCCTGCGTTCATCATCACCCGGCCGACCGGCTGGCTCATCCGCCCCGGCAGACGGGTGGAGAGCAGCACCTCGGCTACCTCCCGGGTACGTTCGTCGCAGCGCAGTCGCGGGCGCATCGCCTCGAGATAGTCCGCCACCTCCTGCGGTGTCTGAGGGATATCCCGAGCCCCCAGCCGCCGGGCGATTTCCGCCGACTCACGAAAATAGTCCTCCTGGCGCTCGGGACTGACCACCGTCCGCTTGTAGCGCAGGTGGGAGGCCATAAAGCAACTGCACTCGGCGACGTGCACCCAGGTTAACAGCGCCGGGTCGCTCGCCTGATACGGGGTTCCGTCCTTATCCACCCCGGCGATCCGCTGATGGATCCCCTGTACTTTGGCGATTAGCCGTTCGGCGTCGGGGGTAGTGGCAAAAGTGGTGGCAGAAATAAACTGGCTGGTGCGGCGCAGGCGGCCCAAAATATCCTCGCGAAAACGAGAGTGATCCCAGACGCCGGCCAGCGCCAGAGGATGCAGCATCTGCAGCAACAGCGCGCTAATGCCGCCGCAGAGCATCGAGGTAAAATCGCCGTGCACCTGCCAGATGGCCGACTGGGGACCAAACAGCCCCGGCTCTCCTTTGGGTCGTTCAAAGTCGATCTCTTTTAGCGCCATGCCGGTCAGGCCGAGCACCTGCGCCTCGATCATCCGGCGAATGCCGATCATGATGGTATCCCTTACGTGCAACTAAAGGACAAAAGATACCACTGTTGGACAGTATTGGGAGAGATATTGCGGAAAGAGTGCCCGCAGCACGCGGGCACGACGGCTTACGGATTCAGCTGGTAATCGAGGGTAATGTTGGCCTTCAGCACCTGCGATACCGGGCAGCCTGCTTTCGCTTTCTGGATGATCTCATCGAACACCGCCGGAGACACGTCCGGCAGGACGATCTGGCTTTGCAGCGCGATATCGGTAATCGCAAAGCCGCCGTCGGTTTTATTGAGGGTGACCACTGCGGTAGTGTCAATGGACGTTGCGGTATATCCCTCTTCGCTGAGCATCAGCGACAGGGCCATCGAAAAGCAGGCGGCATGTGCAGCGCCGATCAGCTCCTCAGGGTTGGTGCCCTTCACCCCCTCAAAACGGGTGTTAAATCCGTAGGGCTGCTGGCTCAGCGCCCCGCTTTCTGTCGACACGGTGCCTTTGCCATGCTTCAGGTCGCCTTCCCAGTGCGCTAGCCCTTTCTTATGAATCGCCATTTGATTCCTCCTGTAGTGATGTCGAACAAAAAGTATAGTGCGTGATGCCGAAGCTGCGTCTTTTCGCAGCCTCTGGCCCCCACGTTCCCCTGGTTTTCGTGTCGTTGGTGACGCAGGGCGACGCTATCGGCCATCCTGCGGATGCCAGGGATCGGATTTGTCATCCTTGCTGTCGTCCCGTTTACGCGGAACTTCGCCCTGCTCCCCGGGCGCCTCACGGGCAGGTTGCTTACCGCGCTCTTCGTCTTGCGAGTGAGAAAAGGTGCTCATATCGACGTGCTCCGCTTACTTAGGCGACTGCTTGAGCAGACGATCGATTCGCACGACCGGCGGCGTCATTTTGCGATCCAGACTGCCGTTGATATTGACCAGATCGTCTGGCTCTACGTGTTGTTCGTTAAACGCGGCGACCGGGATAATAACGGTGATGGTGCCGCTTTTATCACGAAACTGATAACGGTCATCTCCCTGCCGCTTGAGCAGATTGCCGCGCAGCGAAACGGTCGCGCCATCGTGCATGGTTTTCGCCTGCTCAACGGTCATGATCCGGCCATCCTCGACGCCGCGATAGCCGTCATCGAGTTTGTGCGGCGGCGGCGGCGCGGCATCCTGACTAAACCCTCCCTTATCGTCCGCCTGCGCGACACCTACGGCAAACAGACAGGCCATGGCCAATGCTAGTTTTTTCATCATGCCTCCGTTTTTTGCTGACGATGAGAATAAAGCCTGGCTGAGGCTGGCCATTTTTACAAAGTCAATTGTTCTGATATCGTCTAATATAAGAATGTCCTTATCGTTACGCTCCTGGCGAAACGAAACGCGGGGAAAATATTAATGATTAAGAATCAACAGCCTTGTCCTATCGTCGATGAGAATGAACGCTCCTTACGCTTTGAATATCGCTTCCGCCGCTATGGGATAATTGTTTTGAGTCTCATCATTCTTACCGCGTTAAGCGGCCTGTGGTCCTCCGGTTATTTCAGTGAAGCACACCGGGAAACCGGCGGAGGCGAATTAAGCGTAGATTATCAGCGCTATGCCAGGCTGATGAGTGAAACCGAGCTTAATATTCAGATTAAACCGGATACGGCCAGTGACACCATTATCAGCTTCGCCGCCCCGTTATTAACCCGCTACCAGATCGGTGATATCCGTCCGCAGCCGGATAAAATGTATAGCGCCGAGGGGAAATTACATCTCGTCTATCAGCGGTCGAACCCCTCTTCACCGATATCTGTGTGGTTAGCCGTTACCCCAAAAACGGCCGGTAATATCTCTCTGCAGGCGGTAGTTAACGATCGCTATTCTGTAACCTGGCAGCAGTTTGTCTATCCGTAGGAGTCGCTATGGAAATGGTCCTTAGAGCCGCAGCAATCTATCTGATCCTGTTGATTATTTTTAAGATTGCCGGCAGAAGAACCCTGATGCAATTAACCAACTTTGACCTGATACTGTTGCTGATTATCAGCGAAGCCACCCAGCAGGCGATGCTCAGCACAGACTATTCGGTTACCGGGTCGATGCTGACTATCGTCACCCTGGTTAGTATTGATATTTTGTTCGGCTATATTAAGAAAAAATTTGCTCAGGCAGAAAATTTTCTCGATGGTACGCCGGTTATCGTGGTGGAAAATGGTGCTGTCATCGACGAGAAGATTAAGCTCGTCAATATCTCTGTCGATGATATCCTGCTGGCGGCCAGGCAGCACCATGGCATTTATGAATTGAAAGCGATCAAATTCGCTATTCTCGAGCGTAACGGCCAGATATCCATTATTCCTGAGCAGGAATAGTATCGGCTTCGCTATTTATCACGCTCCGGTTGTTTATCACCTGATTCCGGAGCGCGAGTGGCGTCATCCTCTTCTTTTTCACCGTTAACAACGTTCAACATTAACATTTTTCCTCCTCGCTGGTTGTCAGGGATCCTACAAATTATAGAACGCCTTCGCCGAAGTATGTAGGATCTGCCGAAACTAACCAGGAGATGCCACCTGATTCACATTGCGCTTATTCCAGGATATTTCCCACCTCGTCATTGCCATTGGTGAGAAATAATTAACCGATCCGTACAGTCAATATTGTGAAAGCCAAAACATAATGAGGTCACTATGTCTGTGATGGTTATTACCGGTGGAACCGCGGGAGCGGGCAAAGCTACCGCGCTGCGTTTCGCCCGCGCTGGATATCACGTGGCGCTGATCGCCCGAGACGAAACGGGTTTGCAGGAGACGCGACAGGCCTGTGAACGGTTTGGCATTAAAACGCTGGCTATTAGCGCCGATGTCGTCGATGCCGGGGCGCTGCAGCGCGCCGCCGCCGAGGTGGAAACCACCCTCGGGGCAATCGACGTCTGGATCAACAACGCCATGACCACCGTGCTGGCGCCCTTTCGTCAGATGAGCGAGGAGGAGTTTCGCCGGGTGACGGAGGTGACCTATCTCGGGTACGTGAACGGCACCCGCGCGGCGCTGGAGGTCATGATCCCCCGGGATCGGGGGGTGATTATTCAGGCCGGCTCGGCGCTGGCCTGGCGTTCAATCCCACTGCAGTCGGCTTACTGCGGAGCGAAAGCGGCGATCCGCGGCTTTACCGATGCCGTGCGAACCGAACTGATGCATGAGAAAAGCCACATCCAGTTGACCATGGTGCAACTGCCGGGGATGAACACCGCCCAGTTTGGCTGGGCGCGAAACAAAATGGATCAGGCCATGCAGCCGGTGCCCCCGGTCTATCAGCCGGAAGTCGCCGCCGAGGCTATTTACAGCGTCATCCAGCGCCCGGTCAACGAGCTGTGGGTCGGAAAAAGCACCATCCAGTCGATCCTCGGCCAGGTCTTCTTCCCTCGCCTGCTCGATCGGCTGATGGTGAAAAAAGCGTGGGAGGGACAGTTTACCGGTCAGCCAAAGTCGTCAGACCAACAGGACGACCTGTTCACGCCGGTGCGCGGCAATCATCCGGGCCACGGCCCCTTTAACGATGGCGCACGGCGTAAAGCAGTCACCATCAGCGCCGATCTCCCGGGTAAAGTCGCCGCCGGCGTCGGGGTAGCGGTGGCGACGATGGCGCTGCGGGCGTTGTTCCGTCGTTCCGGAAAACGGCGCTAACTCAGGCTGCGGCTGAACCAACGGTAACCATACCCGGAGAGTGCCAGCCGCGCATCTTTCCCGCCGTGCAGCCCATCCTGATAGAGCTTATCTTCCAGAATTGGGCTCCAGTAGCCCTCGGCCGGCGGCGGGAGCAGGACCTCTACCGCCTGCTGGCTGCAGTTGGCCAGCATCAGTACCTCCCGCGATTCGCTGCGATAGAGCAAGCCCAGCACCGCGTCAGGCTTTAGGGTAAGGAGAGTAAAAGGGAGGGATCCCGGTTCAGTATATTCCGTGCGCGCCAATACCATATTGCGTACCCGATGCAGCAGCGACCTGGGATGGCGCAGCGCCGTTTCAACATTGATCCGTTGGTAGCGGAACCGCCCGCTGGCCACCGGTTTTACCGGCAAATCATCCCGCGCCGCCCGGGAAAAGCCGGCGTTGGCCGCGGCCGACCACTGCATCGGCGTTCTGACCGCGTAGCGCTCCGGTAAGGAGAGATCGTCACCCATGCCAATCTCGTCGCCATAGCGCATCACCGGCACGCCGGGCAGCGCCAGCAGGATAGCATGGGCTAACGCTATGCGTCGGGTATCGCCGTCCAGCATCGGCGCCAGTCTTCGGCGTACGCCGCGCTGGTAAACGGACATCGATTTATCAGGGGCAAAGGTGCGGATAACCTGGCGCTTGTTGCGCTCGCCAATCCCCTCAAGATCCAGTTCATCATGGTTGCGCAGCCAGTTGACGAAGCAGCACCCGTCCGGCGGGGTCACCATCGCCTGCAGGGCCTTCACCACCGGCGCGGCGCGCTGCTGCGCCAGGCTGAGGTAGAGGTATTTGTTAAGCCAGAAATTAAGCACCATCTGCAGCCGATCGCCCTGGCCGAAATAATGACGGTAATCTTCTACCGCGACGTCCACTTCACCCAGGAGTATCGCATCGGGATTGAGGCGCTGTACAACCTGCCGGAGATGGGTCAGCAGCGGGTAGCCGCGCGTCTCGTCGCCCTTTCCGGCCTGCTTGACCAGATGTGACGCGGCATCGAGACGAAAGCCAGACACCCCAGCCTGCAGCCAGAAGGTGATAATGTTTTCGATTTCAGCGATCACCGGCGGATGGGCGAGATTCAGGTCGGGCTCGTGGTGATAAAACATGTGGCGATAATATTGCCCAGCCTGTTCGTCCCAGCGCCAGACGCTCTCCTCAACGCCGGGAAACATGGGAGGATCGTCGTTTTCCGGCGGCCGATCGGCCCACAGATAATACGGCCGCCACGGCGACCGGGGATCGCGTCGCGCCGCCTGGAACCACGGGTGCTGCGCGGAGGTGTGCTGGATCACCAGCTCAACGATCACCCGCAGTCCCAGCTCGCGGGCGCGGGCAATCAGCTCAATCACGTCAGCGATAGTGCCGAACCGCGGATCGGGCTGCAGATGATCGCTGATATCATAGCCATCATCCTGCAGAGGAGTGAGATAGAACGGAGTCAGCCAGAGCACCGTCGCTCCGAGGCTGCGAATGTAGTGTAGCTTTTGGCGAATGCCCGCGAGATCGCCAAAACCATCGCCATTGGCATCATAAAAGAGCGAACTGTCAACCTGATAGATGACCGCTCTGTGAAACCACTCTTCCCATTGCATCACTCTCACCTCGCGTTCTGCCCGTCCCTGTCAGCCGCCTCAGCGCGATCCGGACCCCGCCCTGGCCTTCGCGCGCGGTTTGCCGACAGGCGATACGGGATTGCGTTCCGCTGGTAGCATCCTGTTCGCTACCGCGTCCACCAGCGCCTGCTGCCTGGCGGTTAATACCAGCGGAACCTGTTCCTCGGCGGCGAGGAGCGCGATGGTTTGCCGTTTGACCATAGCGTTCTCCGGCGGCTTAATGCCCGGCCTCAACGCCAGGCATATCGGTATCCATAAGATATTGCCCGGTCAGCGCTGGCAGATAATGGAGCAGCCAATCAGCCATTCCTCTCTCTTCAGCCAGGATACCCTCCAGTGTGTGCATCGCGCTGTGGTCGCCTACTCTTTTCGCCGCCGTTAATAAAGCGGTATAGCAGGCGACCTCAAAATGGGCAAAAACGTAGGCAGTGATAATCACTTTAATAACCTCATCACCGGGCAGCATGATGCCAATGGTCTGTCCTAACGCCGCCACCCGGCTCATCGCATCCTTCAGCGCAGAGCGGGAAATATGGTTGCGGGCGATGATATCCTGCAGGGCGGACAATTGCCGTCGGGTTTCATAGAGATGTTGTTCAAGGCGGGTGCGTAACTGCGGTTCATTATCGAGGCGTCTGATGGTGGCCACCAGCAGCGACTCAGCCTGTTTTTCCATGGCATGCGCATCGCGAAGCCAGTTGTGATAATTTTCAATATCCGTCATATACACCTCTGATCATTAACCTTTTATTTTGACGTGGAATCTTCACTCTCTTCCGCCGCCTGGTCAGCTCGCGCTGCGCTATATCCGGATAAATGGCCAACAATATTGGCATAAATACTGATGAGAATGACCCACAGTACGCTGTCTTTCCACCAGATCAACGAGGGTATCGCCAGACCCACCCACATAACGGCGGCGACAAGATGACAGCGCTTAATAAACACTGGCGTCAACTTCATTTTATTACCTTAGGACCGAACAATATTGAGCGACCATTTTATCGACGCTCTGACCGCAGCGTCAGGCGCTAAACCTTACGCTGAAAATGTCTTTCTTTTGCCTAAGCATAAAAAAGAAAACAGCGTTGCGTATTGTCCCGTTCCGTTATTTTCTGTCTTTACCGTCCGGCTAATTTATTGCCGCTGCGGCCTTCTTTTATTGCTAGTGATGCGGCGATTTCCTCCTCACCTTTTAGTTCCCCCGCATCGCGGATAATGAATGTCGTTATAGAGAAATAAACCCTGAATATGCAGAAACCTGCGGACCATCTGGCCCACAGGTTTTGTCTCAACGCCGATTTGTCGACGTCACAGCTCATCAGTCGCTAGCTGTCACCGGATTTACGGCCGCCGCCATGACTGTTCTTACCACCCTTCTTACCGGCTTCGGATGCACGTTCAGGATCATTTTTAAAGTTCCCGCCGCTGTGCTGTCCGCCTTTACGCCCGGCTTCGGATGCTTTCTCACGATCTTCTGCAAAATTACCTGAACCGCCTCTATGCTCTGCCATAATTTTCACCTTTGGTTTGATCAATATCGGTTGGTAAATGGAAAATGACCCTGTTACAAATCATCGCCCTCGATATCTAACACTAGAGGAATGCCTGCAGGAGTCAAATTAATTTCAGATACCCATCCGCGCACTGACAAAATAAAGCTTTACTAACGAAGCGGTAAGATAAAATATACCTCACACAACTCCTTTATTTGACGTAGGTTATGTTCACCGGCGGGTAAAACAGAAACGTCCAACGGCCGTTTGTAAAAAAATGCAAACAATTTAATGAATAAATATTTCTTTATCTCGCGGAACACAATATCCAGAAATATTACCCCTAAAGAGGTATTACCTTATAGACCATGGTTTGCTAATGAACATCTTCATCGTTTATTCAGGCAGCACCTTCATCGTAACTTGAGAAAAAGATCATGCGCGTTACGAAAATAGCCCTCGGTCCTTGATTAAGGATGGAATAATCCTAATTTAACGTCAGCAATAATAACGCAACGCTATCCCCCGAAATACGCCAAGGATCAGTCGGTTAAGGCATACCGTTACGCCTACGGTTGGCCATTGACTGCGATGTTGCGAGTCATTCAGGGGCTTTCGCCAGGAGAAGCTGACCTATTCTTAGAGCTGGCCCGTTCTGTCTGAAGGAGATGACTATGCAAGATGAAAAACCGCCAATGAAGAAGTTACCCACCTCCATGTTGCCAGAAGAGACGGCTCCACGTCCGGAGTTCCCGGAGCAAGAACAAACCCCGCCGGGTCTGGATGCGGAAATGGAGCCATCCCCGGACCACGGTGAAACCAGCTACACCGGCTCCGGGCGACTGGCCGGTAAGAAAGCGTTAATTACCGGCGGCGACTCCGGTATTGGCCGTGCGGTGGCGATCGCCTTTGCCCGCGAAGGGGCCGACGTCGCGATAAACTATCTGCCCGAAGAGCAAAAGGATGCGGATGAAGTTATCGCCCTGATCAAAGCCGAAGGGCGCACCGCGGTCGCCCTCCCGGGTGATATTCGCTCAGAATCCTTCTGCCAGTCGCTGGTGGCCGACGCGGTGGAACAACTGGGAGGTCTGAGCATCCTGGTTAATAACGCCGGACGTCAGCAATACTGCGAAACCCTTGAGGAACTCACCACCGAAGATTTCGACGCTACCTTCAAAACCAACGTCTACGCGCCGTTCTGGATCACCCGCGCCGCACTGCCTCACCTCCAGGCCGGAAGCGCGATTATCAATACCACCTCGGTGCAGGCGTATAAACCCAGCCCGATCCTGCTCGATTATGCGCAGACCAAAGCCTGTCTCGCGATCTTCACTAAATCGCTGGCTAAACAGGTGGCGAAACGAGGTATTCGCGTGAACGCCGTAGCGCCTGGCCCTTACTGGACGGTGCTGCAATCCAGCGGCGGCCAGCCGGACGAGAAGGTGAAACAGTTTGGCAAAGACACGCCGATGGGGCGCCCGGGACAACCGGTAGAGATCGCCCCGCTGTATGTCACCCTGGCATCCGATGCCTGCTCATATACCTCCGGACAGGTGTGGTGTTCTGACGGCGGGGATGGTGTGGTCTAAGCCTCCCGGCATACCGACGCGCGCCAGCGCGCGCCGGTATTTTCCCGGCCAACCCTTGCGGCTATATACTGGCCCCTCGCCTCCCGGTTGCGGCAATTTTTTCTTTCCTCCACTCCGTTACTCTGGCCGCATGCTATGATGTCCGCCCGCCGCTGTGCGCTAACCCTGGCCCCGACGCCACCCCTGAGGACGACAGATGAGTAATGACATCCCCCTGAAATTTTATGACATCGTGGACGAATACGAGACCGAAGCGGCTGCGCCGGTAAAGGATGAAGAACGCGATGCGCTGGCGCGCTATTTCCAACTGCTGATTGCGCGGTTAACTAATAACGAAGAGATTGACGAAGAGGCGCAGCGAGAAATGGCCCGCGAGGCGGCCATTAACGAAGACCGCATTGACGATATCGCTAATTTCCTTAATCAGTGGGGCAACGAATAAAGCTCAACGTCAGCCTACCGGCGGAATTGCCTTCCGCCGGTGCTGTCGGGGCGCGAAGCGCCAAGACTCAGCCGTGGCCAGTCTCCTCTCCCAGACGCCTCTGCAGCTCATCAAGAAATAGCGGTAATCCGTCAGGTTGGTAGTCGCGGGAAAGATAGATGCCGTAAACGCTCAACGCCTTCGGCGTCCACTCCGGAAGCACCACCTCCAGCGTGCCGCTGGCAATCGCGCCCCGGGCCTCCAGTTCGGGAAGCATCGCAATGCCGCACCCGGCAACCGCCGCCTCCAGCAGCAATGAAGATATCCCTGCGCTCAGATTACCGTTCACCGCCACCGACGCTTCCCGCCCCTGCGCATCGCTGAACTGCCAGTGCTGGCTGGCGAAATGGCTGTATAGCAGGCAGTTATGTCGTTGCAGATCGTCGGGCGTCGTCAATGGGCCATGCTGGCGCATCCAGCCCGGCGCGGCGCAGAGCAGCGAACGGCACACTCCGAGGCGACGAGCGATGGCCCCCGCCTCCGGGTTGTCGGTAATGCGAATGGCCACGTCGATACGCTCGCCGATCAGGCTGACCGGATGGTTATTGATATCCAGCTCCAGGCGCAGTAGTGGATAGCGGGCGAGAAAGTCCGGCAGCAGCGGAGAGATCAGCTGCATGGCGGTAAAGTGCGCGCAGGCGACGCGCAGTGTGCCGCTGGGATCGGCCCGCTGACGCTCGCCGGCGATTTCATCGGCGATCCGCGTCAAACCGCGGGTCTTGAGCAATACCTTCTCCCCGGCCGGGGTCAGCGTCAGCCGCCGGGTTGAGCGATGGATCAGCCGGGCGCCGGCCCAGCTCTCCATCTGTTCCAGATAGCGGCTCACCATCGGGCGCGACATACCCAGCGCCCGCGCCGCGGCGCTAAGACTTCCCAGCTCGCAGATGCGCAGATACACCTGCGCAGCAATCACCCTGTCCATCACTCCCCCTGATCTGCACGTTTTATGAAACTCAGCATCTCTTGTTTCAGGAATTTTATCAAATAGCGAAATCCGTACAATGGAACGCATTCACCTGTTACTGAGAATAAATCATGAAATTATCTGCCCTTGCTGTTGCTACCGCCCTGTTCAGCGGCGCGGTCTTCGCGGCGCCTCTGACGCTGCAAACTTACAACCCGCAGGAAAAAGGACTTTTTGCCGTCAACTCGACCCTCGTTTCCGGTCCGCATGAAGCGGTACTTTTCGACGCGCAGTTCAGCGTCAAAGATGGGGAAAAGCTGGTGGAGATGATCAAGAAAAACGGCAAACCGCTATCGCGGATTGTGATCACCTCTGGCGATCCGGATTTCTATTTTGGTCTTGAGCCGCTGGTAAAAGCCTTCCCGCAGGCGGAGGTGGTCGCCACGCCGGAGGTCGTCAAACATATTGCAGCCACCAAAGCGGCCAAACTGGCGTACTGGGGCCCGCAAATGAAAGACGGCGCGCCGACGCAGGTGTATGTCCCGCAGGCGCTGGAGGCCAACAGCTTTACCATCGATGGCGAGAAAGTGACCATCATGCAGCCGCATGACTACGCGGCGTTCGTCTGGATCCGGGCGAACAAAACGATCCTCGGCGGCACCGGCGTGGCGTGGGGTATGCATCTCTGGACCGCCGACACCCAGACGCCGGCCAGTCGTCAGCAATGGCGTAATACGCTGGACCAGATGATCGCCCTGCACCCGCAGCGGGTGATCCCGGGCCATTATCTCGGCACCCCGCCGGAGGGAGACAGCGCAGTGCGCTTTACAAAAACTTATCTCCAGCAGTTCGAGCAGGCGCTGAAGACGCATTCGGATTCGGCCGGGGTGATCAAGGCGATGGAGGCACAGTGGCCGGGCCTGGCGGAGACCAGCTCGCTGGAGTTAAGCGCCAAAGTTAATACCGGTGAGATGAAGTGGTGACCCCTGCGGCGCGCAAGGAGGACTGTTCTTAATCTGGCTACCCAGGGTTGCTATTACCGAGAAAATGGACCACCCTACCTGTGGCCGCACAAAAAACGCGCGGCCGACTTTGGGTTACATTTCATCCGGTCATTACCGGGTTTGCCCTTGAAACCAGAACAGGATAAAGGAGTCAGAATGAAATCGAACCATCAGGCACGTCATCTTCTCGGTCTGAACTATAAGCTTTCCCGGCAGAAAAAAGTGGTGCTGGAAGGCGATGAAGAAACCACCATCAACCACATCCATGCTACCGGCCGCAAACGCCGCGGTGGTTAATTTTCAGCCTGAGTGATGATAAACAACACCGTCCTGTTGCCAGGATGGTGTTTTTTTATGGCAATTGACTGCTTGTTTACCCGCTTGAAGACCTTCTGCTCTATACTCTGCCCGCTGCTTTCCACCCGCCCTTCGCTTATCGCCGCGCCGGGACTGTGGTCATGATCAAGGAGTTAGTGCGATGCAATTTACCCATAAGAAAAACCGTTCCCTGTACATCCCCTACGCGGGTCCCGTTCTGCTTGAATTCCCCCTGCTCAACAAGGGAAGCGCCTTCAGTATGGAAGAGCGCAGCAATTTCAATCTGCTCGGCCTGCTGCCGGAAGTGGTTGAAACTATCGAAGAGCAAGCGGAACGCGCCTGGATCCAGTATCAGGGATTCAAAACTGAAATCGACAAACATATTTATCTGCGTAACATCCAGGACACCAACGAAACCCTGTTTTATCGCCTGATCGGCAACCACCTTGAAGAGATGATGCCGGTTATCTATACCCCGACGGTAGGCGCGGCCTGCGAACGGTTCTCCGAGATCTATCGTCGCGCCCGCGGCGTCTTTATCTCCTACCAGAATCGCCATAACCTTGACGACATCCTGCAGAACGTCCCGAACCACAACGTGAAAGTGATTGTGGTCACCGATGGCGAGCGCATTCTCGGCCTCGGCGACCAGGGGATCGGCGGAATGGGGATCCCGATCGGTAAACTGTCGCTGTACACCACCTGCGGCGGCATCAGCCCGGCTTACACCCTGCCTATCGTGCTGGACGTCGGAACAAACAACCAGCAGCTGCTCGACGATCCGCTGTATATGGGCTGGCGCCATCCACGCATTACCGACGACGAGTACTATCAGTTCGTTGACGACGTGATCCAGGCGATTAAGGCCCGCTGGCCGGACGTGCTGCTGCAGTTTGAAGATTTTGCGCAAAAGAACGCCATGCCGCTGCTCAACCGCTACCGCAATGAAATCTGCTCGTTTAACGACGATATTCAGGGCACCGCGGCGGTGACCGTCGGGACGCTGATCGCCGCCAGCCGCGGCGCCGGTAGCCAGCTGAGCGAGCAAAAAATCGTCTTTCTCGGCGCGGGTTCGGCCGGCTGCGGTATCGCTGAACAGATTATCGCCCAGATCGTCCGCGAAGGACTCAGTGAAGAAGAGGCCCGCCAGCGCGTGTTTATGGTTGACCGCTTCGGCCTGTTAACCGACGGCATGCCTAATCTGCTACCGTTCCAGAACAAGCTGGTGCAAAAGCGTGAGCAGCTGCAGAGCTGGGATACCACCAGCGAGGCGCTGTCCCTGCTGGACGTAGTGCGCAACGTGAAGCCGAACATCCTGATCGGCGTCTCGGGTCAGCCGGGACTGTTCACGGAAGAGATTATCCGCGAGATGCACAAGCACTGCCCGCGGCCGATCGTGATGCCGCTCTCCAACCCAACCTCACGGGTGGAAGCGACGCCGCAGAATATCCTGAGCTGGACCGACGGCGAGGCGCTGGTCGCCACCGGCAGTCCATTCTCCCCGGTTACCGTGAAAGGCAAGCAGTATCCCATCGCCCAGTGCAATAACTCCTATATCTTCCCGGGTATTGGACTGGGGGTGATCGCCTCCGGCGCGTCGCGGGTCACAGACGAGATGCTGATGGCTGCCAGCGAAACCCTGGCGCAGCACTCGCCGCTGGTCAACAACGGCGAAGGTCCGGTGCTGCCGGAGCTGAAGGATATCCAGACCGTCTCACGGGCAATTGCCTTCGCGGTCGGCAAGGTGGCCCAGGAGCAAGGCGTGGCGGTGAAAACCTCCGCCGAAGCGCTGCTGCAAGCGATCAGCGATAATTTCTGGCTACCGGAATATCGCAATTATCGCCGCACCTCGATTTAATCGCTGTCACCGGGTCGACATATCGGCCCGGTTATTAATAACGTCAGAATAATACCTCCAGCCACAGAAACGTTTTTTCCGCCTATATACATTCATCGTAAAAATATAAAACGGATAGCATTTGCCGCGCGCCCTCCGCTGTGCAAAATAGTTGTTTCTCACCCCCTCACAACGGAATGTGAAATGCTAAAATTAACCCCTGGCGCGAATAAAGCGAATGCGATTCTGATCCGTATTGTCTTGTTTCTTATCGGCGGTATCGCCATCATCACCGGAATGTGCCTCTTCAGCGGTGATATGTGGATGCTCACCCCGCGGGCGGAACAGTATCAGCCCGCCACCGGCGATCTGGTGGATGTCGTCATCTATGAACCGAGTAAATTTTTCTTCGCTCTGCTCTACGTGTTTATTATTACCCTGGTCTGGCTGTTGGCGGTACGTAAAATCCCCTGGCGGCCGATACAGCATCCTATATTACCGCTGATGGTACTGATTGCCGCCGGGATATTTATTTTCCTCCACCCGGAGGTCACCCCGGGTCGGGATGCCAGTATTCAGTACGGTAAACACAACATTTCTTACACTGCCATTTTCTGGAGCAAAACGAATTCAGATCGACATGTCACTCAACCCTCTAAATATGAAATTTTTGTTGAAGCGAAAGATCCCCGCTGGCTTATCGACAGAAACAATCTTGGCCGCGCCTGGCGCTGTGAAGTCAAGCGGCATACCCAGTTTTACACCCTGTCATTCAATGAGGGCTGGTTTCCGGACGGCGATTCGCAGGTCATGGCCCGCCAGTGTACTCAGGTAAGCGATCTGAATGCGCTCAGTGAAACGGCAATCATGATTGCCCGCCCGATCGCCACCGTCCCTGTGGAGGCACCGTAAATGAGCCAGCAAAAAAATGGTTCTGCAACCATGTTCTGGCAAACACATAAGCCCTCTGCGCCAACCCGGCATCGTAGACAAAGGCGGCGCAGGTGACAGCTGGCGGGTCCCCCCTGCCAGTTTTGTCACTGGCGCGCTTTCCCTTTCCCCACTACACTGCCATCACCCATCCACTTACTGAATAAAAAAGGAGGCCCCCCATGCTGTATTGTGAAATGTTTATTGTTTCACATGCCTTAGGCAATTGCGCCAGCTCAAGCGTTATCGGTATCGTGCTGCGATAACTATGGCTTGAGCGAAGACTCTTCACGCAACCCCTTCTCTCCGGCTTACCGGGTTATCGTCAGCGAGTTTTGACGAGGCATTTGCATGCCTGTAACTCTTGAGTAAGTTGACTATGAGTACATTACTAACTGCCCATGCGCTCCACGTGGAGACGGCTTTTGGGCCGCTGTTTAACTCCCTCTCCTTCACCCTGAAGAAAGGCGACCGGATCGGTCTCATCGGCCATAACGGTTGCGGCAAAAGCACCCTGCTGCAGGTGCTGGACGGCACCCTCGCGCCCACCTCGGGCAGCGTCTCGCTCGCCGGTCAGTGTCTGATGGCCCGCGTTGAACAGCATCTGCCGGAGGCGCTGCATACGCAGTCGCTGCTGCAGGCGGTGCTGGCCCCATTACCCGCCGACGCGCGGGAAGCACAGCGCTGGCTGGCCGAGCGCCTGCTGGCGCAAATGGGCTTTACCCCGGCGGTGATGGAGCAGCAGACCGCCACCCTGAGCGGCGGCCAGCACACGCGTCTGCTGCTGGCCCGGGCGCTGATCCGCCAGCCTGATCTGCTCTTGTTGGATGAGCCGGGCAACCATCTCGATCTGCCCACCCTGCTGTGGCTGGAAAGCTTCCTGCAAACCTGGCAGGGGAGCTTCGTGCTGGTGTCACACGACAACACCTTACTGGATGCTGTAACTAATGCGAGTTGGATCCTCCGTGACCAGACGCTACATTGCTTCGCCTTGCCCTGCAGCGCTGCCCGTCAGGCACTGCAGGAGCAGGATGAAAGCGCCGCGTTACGTCATAAGGCGGAGCAAAAAGAGATCGACCGGGTCAGCGCCAGCGCCCGGCGGCTGGCCACCTGGGGTCGGGTCTATGACAATGAAGATCTCGCCCGCAAAGCCAAACAGATGGAGAAGCAGGTCGCCCGCCTGAAAGACGAGCAGACCGAGCTCAGCGTCGGCCCGCCGTGGCGCCTGGTGTTACAGGGGGACGCCCTGCCGGCCGACCGCCTTTTGGAGATGGACACCCTTCCCGTCTCGCCCGCGCCGGGTCAGCCATCCCTCTTCACCACCGGCGTGGCGCGCCTGCGCAGCGGCGATCGCGTGGCCATCATGGGACGTAATGGCGGCGGCAAATCGTCCCTGCTGCGCCTGCTGTGGCAGCAGATGAACAACGCATCGCCTCTCCCGGGGCTGCGCCTGCATCCCCGGCTGCACCCCGGCTACTATGACCAGACGCTGGCGCAGTTGCCGGACGAGGCCAGCCTGCTCGAGGCCCTGACGCCGTTTGCCCCGTCGGCGGACACCCGTAAACGGGCGCTGATCGCCGCCGGGTTTGGCTGGGCGAGACATAGCCAGAAGGTCAGCACCCTCAGCGGCGGCGAGCGATCGCGGCTGCTGTTCGTTGGCCTGTCGCTGGCGCGCTACAGTCTGCTGCTGCTGGATGAACCCACCAACCATCTTGATATGGAGGGTAAAGCGGCGCTGGCGCAGACGCTGCGCGATTACCCCGGCGGCGTGCTGCTGGTCAGTCATGACCGCCAGCTGATTAGCGAAAGCTGTAACCGCTTCTGGCTGATTGACAGCGCCGGGCTAACGGAGTGGCACAGCCTGGAGGAGGTTTATGCCCGTCTGCAGGCCGTGGCGCCCGCCCCGGACAGTCGGCTCGCTTTGCAGAGTACACCCGCCGGGGCTGACGATGATGAGGAGGCGCTGCTGGCGCGGCTGATTGACCTGGAGCAGTGGCTGGCTGACGACATGGCCCGCAAGCCAAAACATCAAAAGCCGTCACTGCAGGCACAGTGGCAAGAGGAGATTGCCCGCCTGCTTAACCAACTGACGTAATCTCCATGTCCCCCCACCGGCTAAGGCGCAACACCCTTAGCCGATGTTTCCGGACCGGGTAAACTGCTGCTCGGTCATTACCTTTCCCCACTGCTCCCCCTGCCATTCGCGGATTAACGTGAAGCCAAAGGATTCATACAGTTTGCGGGCCGCGTCCAGCCCTTTAAAGGTCCACAGCTGCACCGCGCTAAACTGGCGACTATCGCAGAAAGCCATCGCCTCGCTGAGGAGCCGCCTGCCAATGCCGGTTCCCCGGCAGCTGTCATCGAGAATGAACCAGCGCAAATGCGCCTCCTGCTGGCCGAGGTCCTCGCCATCGATAGCCAGCGAGCCGACGATTTTCCCTTCGCGGATCGCCAGCCAGATCTGGTTGGCCGGGGAGGAGAGCCGGGTGGCAAATTCCGCTACGCCGCTGGCGACCTTGCCTTCAAAAAAAGCGCCAAAGTCATGATGACGGGCGTAATACTCCCCGTGCATCTGGGCTATCCGGCCGATCATCCCCGGCTGGTAGCCGGTCATCAGCGAAATTTGCGGAGCCGTATCCGCAAGCGCGCTATCCCGACACTGCGCCAGCGCCCGGGCATAGGCCGCCAGTCCAGTGGCGACAGTTTGCTGCTGCGTCTCATCCAGATGGTCTAACGCCTCCACCACCTGACGGGTCCCCCAGGCGTTAATTTTCGCCACCGTATCGTGCCCCTTTGCCGTCAGGGCGAGTGATTTCGCGCGCGCATCCTCCGCGCAAGGACGCTCCTCCAGCTCACCAGCCGCCAGCAGACGAGAGACCATCCGGCTGACGCTTGATTTTTCCAGTCCCAGCAACGTGACCAGCTGCGCGGCCGTCATCTCCCCCCTCATCGATACCTCAAGCAGGGTGTGCACCGCCGAAGGTGAATAATGGGTGGCGGCCAGCGTGGTGCTCATAAAGCCCAGCTCGCGCACCATTAACCGCGAGGCGGTACGAATCTGTTGGATTAAGGGGGTATCAGGCATGGCGGCGGGTCCAGAAAATGAAATGGTTGTACAATACAACCATCGCCTTCATCCTGCGTCAAGATGCAATATGGTGGGATAAGCGTTGTCGTGTGACGTGTGATTTTGCCGCCATAGGGATCGTGAAAGCGAATGCCGCGGGCGCCGGACAGCGCCCGCGATGAATATTATTGCGGGTTCTTCGCCTTCCAGGCCTCCCAGGCCGATTTGATCTCCTGCTTCGCGGCCGCGGCGTCATTAAAGCCGGCCAGCTCGACCTTTTTACGCCCCTCCGGCAGTTCTTTATAGACCCGGAAGAAGGCCTCCAGCCGCTGCTGTTCTATTTTCGGCAGATCGGAGATGGTCTTGATGTCGTCGTAGGTCGGGTCAATTTTACTGGCCGGTACGGCGATGATTTTGTCGTCTTTCTCACCGCCGTCTATCATCTTCAGCACACCAATTGCCCGCAGCTTAATCAGCGTGCCCGGGGCCATCGGCGCGCGGGTATAAAACACCACGTCCAGCGGGTCGCCATCCCCGGCCAGCGACTGGGTCAGCGAGCCGTAGTTCGCCGGGTAGGCCACCGGCATCGACTGAAAGCGGTCGGCGACGATAAACCCCGTTTTAGCATCGGTTTCGTACTTAACGATCCCGCCCGTCGGGATCTCAGTGACGGCGTAAAATTCTTCCGGGTTGTTTTCCGGCTGGGGAAATTCCAGCACATTGTGGGCCTGGGCGGCGGCGGACAAAAGCAGACCGGCGGTGAGGATGGTTTTTACCAGATGCATTGTTGTATCACTCTGTTGTTATAAGAAATTGATGCGCAAAACAATAGATTCGAGTGATGACAAAAACATGACCATTCAGCGTCAATATTATTACCTACCAAATATAGCGATATTGTCTGAATTTTGTGCTATCTCTGTAGCAAAAAGCCACATTCTGTACTAAGCGCCTTGTATTTTACCGCTCAGCGTCTAATCCTTATTGGGTACTATTGCATTAATTAAGTTAATCAATTCCCCCACAAGGAGACAGGCATGAAGGCAGCTGTTGTTACCCACGACCATCAGGTTAACGTCACGGAAAAAACGCTGCGCCCGCTGGAATACGGCGAAGCGCTGTTGAAAATGGAATGCTGCGGCGTGTGTCATACTGACCTGCACGTGAAAAACGGCGATTTTGGCGATAAAACCGGCGTCATTCTCGGCCATGAAGGGATCGGGGTGGTACAAAAAGTCGGCCCGGGCGTCACCTCCCTGAAGCCGGGCGACCGCGCCAGCGTGGCGTGGTTCTTCGAAGGCTGCGGCCACTGCGATTACTGTAACAGCGGCAACGAGACGCTCTGCCGCTCGGTGAAAAACGCCGGCTATACCGTCGATGGCGGCATGGCGGAAGAGTGCATCGTCACCGCCAACTACGCGGTAAAAGTTCCGGACGGCCTCGACTCCGCCGCCGCCAGCAGCATCACCTGCGCGGGCGTCACCACCTACAAAGCGGTCAAGGTCTCCCACATCAAACCGGGCCAGTGGATCGCCATCTACGGCCTCGGCGGGCTGGGTAACCTCGCGCTGCAGTATGCGAAGAATGTGTTTAACGCCAAAGTGATCGCTATCGACGTCAACGACGGACAGCTGGAGCTGGCGGCCTCGATGGGCGCCGACCTGACCATCAACTCCCGCAATGAAGATGCGGCGAAAGTGATTCAGGAAAAAACCGGCGGCGCCCACGCTGCGGTAGTAACCGCGGTGGCTAAAGCGGCCTTTAACTCGGCGGTGGATGCCGTTCGCGCCGGTGGCCGCGTGGTCGCGGTGGGCCTGCCGCCGGAGGCGATGAGCCTCGATATTCCGCGTCTGGTGCTGGACGGCATCGAAGTGGTCGGTTCGCTGGTCGGCACCCGTCAGGATCTGGTGGAAGCCTTCCAGTTTGCCGCCGAAGGCAAAGTGGTGCCGAAAGTCACCCTGCGTCCGCTGGAAGATATCAACGCTATCTTCAAAGAGATGGAGCAAGGTCAGATCCGCGGCCGTATGGTTATCGATCTGCGTAGCTAATCACCCGCGCCTCTCCCGTCCGGGAGAGGCGATCCCCCTGGCACGTCCTCTCGCTTCCCAACCCGGGAAGTAAATGCAATTTCCGCAAATGCTTAGCGCAATTCCTTGGTTCCTTTGTTTTTAGCCGCGCCCGATGATGGCAACACAATAGATAACAAAGGAATTCACCATGCATCGTCATTTTCGCCTGCCCGCGCTGGCCGCGCTGTTTCTCACCGGCGCCTTTTCCGTCTGGGCCGCCGACACGCCGGTTAAAGGCGGCACCTTAATTTATCTGGAGCAGCAACCGCACACCAATCTCTATCCGCCCGCCGGCGGCTTTTACCCGAATGGCGGGATTCTCAATCAGATAACCGACAAGCTCACCTGGCAGAACCCGAAAACGCTGGAGATTGAGCCGTGGATCGCCGAGAGCTGGACCAGCAATGCCGATAAAACCGAGTACACCTTCCACCTGCGCAAAGGGGTCACTTTCTCAGATGGCACACCGCTGGACGCCGCCGCCGTCGCCAAAAACTTCGATACCTATGGTCTGGGAGATAAAGCCCATCGTCTGCCCGTCTCGGAGGTCATCAATAACTACCAGCGCAGCGAAGTGATCGACCCGCTGACGGTAAAATTCTACTTCAACAAGCCGTCGCCGGGCTTCCTGCAGGGAACCGCCACCATCGGCTCCGGTCTGGTATCTCTCAGCACCCTGCAGCGTAATTTTGAAGAGCTGGGCGATGCCCGACATATTATCGGCTCCGGCCCCTTCGTCGTGCAGGATGAAAAACCAGGCCGCGAGCTGACGCTGGTGGCGCGCAAGGATTACCAGTGGGGGCCGAAAAACATTGCCCAGCAGGGGCCCGCTAACCTCGACGGCATCACCTATATTGTGACGCCGGAAGACAGCGTGCGTATCGGCGCGCTGCTGGCAGGTCAGGCGGGCTTTATTCGCCAGGTGCAGGCCTACGATGAAAAGCAGGCTACCGATCAGGGATTTAAGATCTACGCTGCCCCTACCCGCGGGGTCAACGACAGCCTGAGCTTCCGCCCGGATAACCCACTGGTCGCCGATCTGCGGGTGCGTCAGGCCCTGCTCCATGCCACCAACGCCAGGCAGGTGGTGGAGACGCTGTTCTCCGCTAACTACCCGCAAGCCACCTCCGTGCTGGCCAGCTCTGCCGCCGGCTATGTCAATCTCAGCGATAAACTCACCTTCGACCAGGCCAAAGCCCGGCAATTGCTGGATGACGCCGGCTGGAAGCCCGCCGCCGACGGTATTCGCAGCAAAGACGGTCAGCGGCTGGCGCTGACCGTCTATGAGTCGCTGCCGCAGCCGCAGAATAAGGAAGTGCTGCAGCTGATCGCCCAGCAGTGGCGCCAGGTGGGTGTGGCGTTGACGGTCAAAGCCGGGGATGCCGGTAGCCGTACGCTGGATAACCTCGACCCGCAGAAAACCCCGCTCACCGTCTCAGAAGTGGGCCGCGCCGACCCGGATGTGGTGAAAAGTATGTTCTTCCCCAACAACCGCGATGCGCTGCTGCAGAAAGGCGGCTCCAGCGATAAAGTGCAGCGCTTCCGCGATGATAAGCTCAATGACCTGCTGACCGGTATCTCCGCGGCGGTAGAGCCGCAGCAGCGCTTGCAGTTAACCGGCGACGCCCAGCGCTATCTGATCGATAACGCCTATGTGATCCC